>NZ_BADY01000119.1:0-329 GCF_000241185.1 Pseudoalteromonas sp. BSi20495 | reverse complement strand
TCGCTTTTTTTAATATTTCACGCTCCATTTCTAGGCGTTTCACTTGCGCTTTTAGCTCTCTGATCTCTTCTTGCTCAGGGGTTAAATTACCGTTCCCTCTAAAAGCATGCCCATCATCATTTTCAGCTTCTTTTATCCAGCGACCAAGCATGTTGGGATTTACCCCTAAATTTCTAGAGGCTTCTGCTTGTGAGTAGTTTTGCTCAACAACTAATGCGATAGCATCAAGTTTAAATTCTTTGGAATACTTTTTACGTTTTGTCATTATCGATCTCCAGTTAAGTTGATTATCTCTTAACTGGGGTAGTCGAATCCATTAAACCACGTCA
>NZ_BADY01000120.1:0-527 GCF_000241185.1 Pseudoalteromonas sp. BSi20495 | reverse complement strand
TTCGGCACAGTCAATTCAATATCGAAAGATATTAAAAAATTCAGAATTCATTGAGCTGTCGAAAGACATAAAACTTTTTAATTGAAGAGTTTGATCATGGCTCAGATTGAACGCTGGCGGCAGGCCTAACACATGCAAGTCGAGCGGTAACAGAGAGTAGCTTGCTACTTTGCTGACGAGCGGCGGACGGGTGAGTAATGCTTGGGAACATGCCTTGAGGTGGGGGACAACAGTTGGAAACGACTGCTAATACCGCATAATGTCTACGGACCAAAGGGGGCTTCGGCTCTCGCCTTTAGATTGGCCCAAGTGGGATTAGCTAGTTGGTGAGGTAATGGCTCACCAAGGCGACGATCCCTAGCTGGTTTGAGAGGATGATCAGCCACACTGGGACTGAGACACGGCCCAGACTCCTACGGGAGGCAGCAGTGGGGAATATTGCACAATGGGCGCAAGCCTGATGCAGCCATGCCGCGTGTGTGAAGAAGGCCTTCGGGTTGTAAAGCACTTTCAGTCAGGAGGAAAGG
>NZ_BADY01000121.1:0-2387 GCF_000241185.1 Pseudoalteromonas sp. BSi20495 | reverse complement strand
TCACCCGGTCCAAGGGTCGGTGGTTCGAATCCACTCAGTCGTACCAATTAATAGTAATAAACACACTTAAAAGAAAAAGCACTACCCACTCTTGATCACCCGCTCCAAAGGTCGATGGTTCGAATCCACTCAGTCGTACCAATTCAAAGTAATAAAAAACTGAAGAAAAAGCACTACCCACTCTTGATCACCCGGTCCAATGGCCAGCAGTTCGAATCCACTCAGTCGTACCACTTCAAAGTAATGAAAAAACTAAAAAACCGAAGAAAAGCACTCCCTACTCTTGATCACCCGATCCAAAGATCAGCAGTTCGTATCCACACAATTGTTAAGCATATCAGGTAGCCTTATAAATTGTGGGTGTTCGTTTTATCAAAACTTTTAAGATTTAAGTTCTCCAGTTTTACTATCATTCAACAAACACTTCGCCTTAAAATTACTAGTATTAAGACGAAGTGCACACCCCTAATTAATCTAATGTAAAATTAGATTAGAGATAGATTTAATCATTGTGTTATTACGTTATAAGGGTAAATATTTTCGCGGTTTTGGAATGCCAAAATTGCCGTATTTTTAATTATTCCTAGCTCAATGTTTATTGCACGGCGAATGGTTTCATCTTTTTGCCACTGCAAAGCACCTTTGAGTATCGTTTGTAAATATACAATGAGCGCCGCAGAGATTGAACGCGTCGCGCTTTCCCATAAATAACTCGGTGTATGATCAACGCCATAATAATCCGTGTTGTTATATCGAAATAAAGGGTTTTTAAACGTTGTCGGCTTTGCAAAAAAGAATCCCATCCCCTCATCACAGCTAACATCAATAATTAAGCTGTTTGATTTTAAGCACTCGGCTTCTGATTCAATGACAAAGTTAACCGGATGAGCTGTTTCTTGATAAGTCCCGTTCACGATAATATCGGCTTCGCTAATAAGATCGCTAAGTGGCCGATTAGTCCCATCATGCTCAACAACCATCATGCGAGCCTCTCCTTCAATACCTTCTCGTACCTTAACATAGTGACAATCTAATATTTCTTCACGCACTTCGTGATCAGGACGCTGAATACAAATGGTAATATCTCTAAAGCCATGCGCTTTCAGGGCGTAAATAGCGCCTCTACTCACTGCCCCAAAACTAAATATAATCGTTTTACGTTGATCGCCATAATGACCATCAATACCCTTAAGTTGCAAAGCATGTATTACAGCGCAATACCCTGCCATTTCATTGTTTTTATAAAAAGTATGGCGCCCTACATTCCCGTTTGGTGACCACACATACATATCTTCAAAAGCAATTAAGGTAAGTTTACGCTCAATTGCCGCTTGTGTTATTTCATGCTGTTGAACGCAGTGGGCATAACCCCAAATAGTGCCTCCTTCGCGCATTTCTTCTAAATCAGCAAGTACAGGCTTTGCAATAATGGCCGTGCCAATATGGGTAAGTATTTCGCTGCGCGATGCAATGCCACCCGTTAACGTTGCAATATATTCATCGCTAACATTAAAAGCGGTGCCATAGCCTTGTTCAAACACCATTTGTTTTCTAAGGTTTTCTGGAATTCGTAATAAGTGCTCTGGGTGAATAGGATACCGTCTTTCATCTGTCTTGCGGGATGTTCCGATAACGCCGATAGTTAATTCACTCATGCTAAGTCCTGTTTATAAAGTAAGTACGCTTGAGTTCACCAACGAATCATCATACTTCGCCAATAAACTTAGGCGGTGTTTTTATGTACGTTTTTGGCTCGGATGAACCAACTCTATTTTACAAAGGTGTAATTTTGGCAATAAATAATGAAGAGCAGTGAGTTAACTTGCATTAAGTTGCAAGCTGAAGACTATTACCTTTTGAGTAAAAGTGCTGACTGAGTATATCAGAAATAAGTATTGCTAACTTGGGTATCTCAAACTGAAATAAAGGGAGTACTAGCCTGTAGAGCAGATTTAATCCACTTTAAATTGGGCTAGCTGAACGTTCAGCTTTTATATCAACTTCGGCTATGCCCATGAGCGGACGGTGGCACCAAAGTCACTTGTTATCTGATTTTTATCTTATATCATTGCTCTTCTTAAATTTTCTTACTTTAGCGCGCATATTTTTCATTGGTGATGAGGTATTAAGCTGGATCATTCTACCTAATGTATATTTTTTATACCAAGCAACACCGTAAAGATCATGCTCACTTAATGAACTAACTAGCGACAAAATATTATTTGCTGTTATTTTAAACTCAGAGATTAAGTCATTGTAGCTCCAATCACGATACTCAAAATAAAAACTTTGAGCTAGCCTTCCTAGTTCATTCCATTTATAACCAGTTGCAGGAAGCTCCACACATTGCTTAGCTGACGTAAGTTTATTCCACTGAATTACTAGCT
>NZ_BADY01000122.1:0-5188 GCF_000241185.1 Pseudoalteromonas sp. BSi20495 | reverse complement strand
AGCGAGGTATAAAACCTCACCTACAATATGTGCAGCCCTGTAGGTGCGAATTTACTTCGCGCTCTTAAACATGCTATTGGCGCTCAAGAGCGAGGTTTATAATTAAATTGGCGATCCAGGTGGTATTGGTAACACTTTAAAATTATTTGGCCAATGCCCTTTAATTAAAAACTGATTTACTTGTTCGGCTAAATATTGCTTAAACGCACTCTCGCCAGTACTGGTATGGCTCAATATTGAGTTTTGGTTAAAGTCTTCACTCAACTTAACTAAGTAGTAACGTAACTGCGCCTGCACTTCAGGGCTTGCACTATCGCTTGCTACTAAATCAGCCATGGTTTTTGCTGTTAAAAATTGCACGCGCTGAGTTATTTTACCTGTCATTGTATTAGGCGACGATACGTTAAAAACGTGGCTATAAAGCGTCTTTAATAGTTCATCTAAACTATAAAAGTCGTTACTACGCGCTTGCTGCTGGGCTAGACGATTTAAACGTTGTGCGTTTAATAAAAGCGACAAGCTGTGCTGCACTGCAACCTCGGGTAATGCCATTGCATCGAGCGTTAACCCTGTGCGCCCAACTATGCTCTCGCGCGATTTAGACTCGCCATACGCTTTTGGCGGAATTAGCGATAGTACCGATTCAGGAAGTAATAAGTTACTTGGCTTAAGCGTTGCAAAAATAGCGTTTACCGCTTCTTGTTGCATTTTTTTATCAACCACTTGCGCACCTTTTACGGGTGAGTCACTGCGTGTTTCGTATTCGTAATCAACACCGGCTATAAGCTTCACCGCAGCCTCAACCTGAAAACGGTGAAACAGATAAAGCGGAACTAGTTTTTCCTCTAATTGCGATAGTGAGTCGCCCGTTTTAATATTATTAATACCAAACTGCGAAAGCGCTTTTTTACGTACGTCGAGTACTCGTAAAAGCTCCTGCGAAGGATTAGTGCCGTTATCCCATAAATGAGCGGTTGGATGCGCGCCACCTTTAGCACGAGCGTCGCTATCTGATATAAACTCAAGGCCTTTGGCTTTGTTCTCCTTTAAAATAGCAGCGAGTTCTGCGCTTTCATCTTGGTTAGTAAAATCGCTATAGCCATATTTAATTACTTGGGTATCCCACACGCCCATGCCTGTTGCATACCCGCGCGTTACATCAAGCTTACCTTGTTCATTAAAACTAAGTAGCGGGTGTGGGTAATCCATTACAGAAGCTCTATCCCCTACCGATGCCGCAAAGTTATGAGCAATACCTAATGTGTGACCAATTTCATGCGCGCTTAATTGGCGAATACGATCAAGCGCCATTGCTTGCAAGTTTTTAGCAACTTCATTGCCTTTTAAATAAGGAGCAGCGAGTGCTTCAGCTATTAAAATATCTTGGCGAACACGCAATGAGCCAAGTGTTACGTGCCCTTTAAGTATTTCACCTGTACGTGGGTCAATTACAGAACTTCCGTATGACCAACCACGCGTTGCGCGGTGTACCCACTGAATGACGTTGTAACGAATATCCATAGGGTCGGCATTACTTGGCAGTACTTTTACTATAAATGCATTTTTATATCCTGCAGCAGTAAATGCGTCGTTCCACCACTTTCCACCTTCAAGCAAAGCGCTTTTTACAGGCTCTGGAACGCCAGGATCAAGGTAATAAACAATTGATTTAACAGGTTCACTAATTGGTAAACTTGAGTCCTTTTTAGTTAGACGATGACGCGGTATATAACGCACGTACATAGAGTCACCAAGCGGCGCTGCGTAATCTTTATGTTCTATACTCCAAAAACCTGATTGCGGATTAAACTTACGAGGCGTGTAGTTATCATCTGGTAATTGAATAAGTGAATGATGCATATGAACAGTAAGCGCATAAGGGTCGGCACTTACTTGGCGAACAAATTCACCTGGTTTTGTGCCCTTAAATGTAAGTACGGCTTCAAGCTCGGTGTTTTTTACAAATGCTTTTGAGCGATTCATATAAACGGCGCTACGCGATTCATCAAGGCTAAAGTTCCCTTGCTTACGTGCAGCAAGCGTTCGGCTTACGCCATGTACATCACTTAATAAATAAGGCGTGTAATCAATAAGTGCTGTGGCTTTATCTTCTGCGACTACTTTAAAACCTGCAAGTATACTTGATGCAAACGCTTCTTTAATGCTTTGCTGTTCAGCCTTGTTACTTGTATTAGCACGATAGTAAGTATTTACAGCACGTAGCATTACTTTGTCGCCAAAACGCTCAAACTGCACAAGGTGAGTATTACCAAGCTGACCTCTATCAAGGCCTATATCGTTAGAGCCTATACCGTAAGGCAAGCTTTGCTGCAGTAAAAATTGTTGTTCAAACTTATCAACTTTTAAATATACTTTTCCGTTTTGGGTATCGTAAAAAAACGAATAATAGCCCGGAAAATGATTCATTTGCGTAGTAAATTCATCAATTGACTTAATTGCTGCGTGCGCTTGAGTTATGATAGAGCACAGCACAGTAAAGAATATGTAACTTAGTAGTGGTATTTTTTTCATAATCTTATCTTTGTTATTTGTGTTTTAAGTACGATTAGGTGGTCCCATTATAGGGTGCTATTTAAACAATACAGTTATTTAAGACGAATTTCAGCGCTCTAAGCTAATCTCTCTCACATTATGATTGGTTTTAACACGTTATCAGGAAAATAGAATGCGTAGACTCCCTCCAGTATTACTTGAAGATGGTTGTTCAAGAGAACTTTTATCATTAATTCGAACAATTTTAGCAGCATGTAAAGAAATTTCGTTTCGCGTTGGTCAAGGCGCGCTTTCTGGCGTATTAGGCTCAACCCTTGATGAAAACATTCAGGGGGAAACTCAAAAAAAGCTCGATGTATTATCTAATCAGCTGTTAAAAGATATTTTACTGGAATCAGGTACGGTTAAAGCAATCGCCTCTGAAGAAGAAGACTACACAGTAGCAGGCAACCCAGATGCTAAATTTATAGTGGCATTTGACCCACTCGATGGCTCGTCAAATACCGATATTAACTCGCTTGTCGGTACTATATTTTCTATTATGGAAGCGCCTGAAGGTTCTGACGCCGCTGATGAAAGCATTTTTATGCAGCCAGGTCATAAGCAAGTTGCAGCAGGTTACGTACTTTACGGCCCGTCAACAATGCTTGCGCTGACTACAGGTAAAGGCACGCGCATGTTTACTCTTGATAAAACACAAGGCAGCTTTTTACTTACACAAGATTTTGCTGATATTCCTGCTGATACAAACGAATTTGCCATTAATACGTCTAACCAACGCCATTGGCAACCAGCTATGCAAAACTACATCGATGATTTGCTAGCAGGCGATACAGGCCCGCGCGCTAAAAACTTTAATATGCGCTGGATTGCAGCAATGGTTGGCGACGTGCATCGCGTACTTAGCCGTGGTGGTTTGTTTACTTACCCTACCGACACCAAAGATCCTAAAAAGCCAAATAAATTACGCCTACTTTACGAAGCAAATCCAATGGCTATGTTAGTAGAGCAAGCTGGCGGTATCGCTTCCACCGGTACTGAGCGTATTATGGATATTCAGCCTGATGCAATCCACCAGCGAGTAGCTGTTATTTTAGGTTCTAAAAACGAAGTAGAAACGTGCTTGGGATATCATAAATAATCGCTTAAAACGATTATCTTCAATTTAAAAAACCGCATTCAATTGAAGTGCGGTTTTTTTGTAGGTGAGGTTTACACCTCGCTTTTTAAACACCCAAGCCACATTACATGAGCGCGAAGTAAATTCGCACCTACGGGTTGGTGTATGTCGTAGGTGAGGTTTTACACCTCGCTTTTTAAACACCAAAGCCACGTTACATGAGCGCGAAGTAAATTCGCACCTACGGTTTAGGGTATGTTGTAGGTGAGGTATTACACCTCGCTTTTTAAATACCAAAGCCACGTTACATGAGCGCGAAATAAATTCGCACCTACGGTTTGGTGTATGTTGTAGGTGAGGTTTTACACCTCGCTTTTTAAATACCAAAGCCACGTGATATGAGCGCGAAGTAAATTCGCACCTACAGGGTTTTACATATTGTAGGTGAGGTTTTATACCTCGCTTTTTAAACACCAAAGCTACGTTACATGAGCGCGAAGTAAATTCGCACCTACAGGTCTATGCCCCATGTTGTAGGTGAGGTTTTATACCTCGCTTTTTAAACTCCAAAGCCACGTTACATGAGCGCGAAGTAAATTCGCACCTACGGTTTGGTGTATGTTGTAGGTGAGGTTTTATACCTCGCTTTTTAAACAAATCAAATTTTTACTAACGCAACTATTTGAGCAAGCTTTTGATGATTAAGCTCTCCCATTTGCTCGCTATTACTGAGCGCATAAATAAAACCTTCATGCTCAGTACAATCAATATCATCTCGCGATTCAATTACGTTTGCCCAAAGCTCTAAATCATCCAAGTCTATTTCGTTATTTAGGCAACGTTTAAGTACATCAATTAAAACCTCGGTTGAGAGAGTATAGTGAGTTTTATTGCTGTCAGCAGGGCTTGAAACGATAACCGATATAGCTTCATCTCTTTGCTCACCAAACGTAATAAATTCAGCTAATGCTTTTTGTGTATTCATAATATTTGTTATTCTTGGCTCACTGTTACTAAAAAGAATTATAATGACTCAACTTAACTGCACTCAATGCCACAGTACTCTAACGTGTAATGTAGACGATATATCAGCGTGTTGGTGCAATGAGCTGCCAGCTATTTTACCGCTTGATATCACAGCAACAAGTTGTTTATGCCGCAAGTGCACGCTTAATAAAATAAATATTTTTTTTGAGGGGATTTATACACAGCCTATTAAAACCCAAATAGATTTTGCAAAACAATTTAGAGGTAACGAAAATTTAATTGAAGGGCTCGATTACACCATGCAAAGTGGTTACATGATATTTAGTAAGTGGTTTTTTTTAAAGCGTGGTTCGTGCTGTAAAAACGGTTGTAAAAATTGCCCTTATGGTTATAAAAAATAAACCAAAATCTGCGCTTTTAACGTGAGCAAGCTCTACGTCTACAACTAATCTTTACTCGGTGTTAAATTTATCTGTAAATACGCAGATTGCAGGCGGACTAGCGAAGCTTGTAAATTAAACCGCAAAAGCTGCGCTTTTAACGTAAGCAAGCTCTACGTCTACAGCT
>NZ_BADY01000123.1:0-32488 GCF_000241185.1 Pseudoalteromonas sp. BSi20495 | reverse complement strand
TTTAATCGCACGGTTAGGTATGACTGGCTAAGTCATTATATTTAAAGTGATATTAGTGAGTTACAAGATAAAGCAACCGATTGGTTATGGACTTATAATAATGAACGCCCTAACATGGGTATAGGTGGCATAACACCCATACAAAAACTGGAAAAGTTAAACAACGGAAATTCTACAGATAGCCTCCATTAAAAATGGGGGGATTACCGCTCAATGGCAACTGTATTGCCTTGTTCATAATATTGAAAAGCTGCAAAACACGATGCATTGATGAGGGAAAGCCCTTTTAACTTAAAATAAAGCCACTCAAACATCCGTAACCCCTTCCAAAACGCCAGTTAAAACAATACCAAACCAGCTTTTATATTCTATGAAAAATACAGTAATCGATTGAACCAAAATAGGAACTCAGCTATGGTTTGTTTATCAATAAAAAGAAATAAAAAACGAGTTAATCTACAGGCTCGTTAGCCCCTCACTTATATTCAGCATAATTAATTAGGAAGTAGTTTTGAGAAGAAATAAGGAACAATCATTAATAGATGGTTTTTTAACCACCTTAGAAAGTATGTAGAACGAGAACACAGACAGTTTGTTAAGTGCTCTATGGATGGATTTGATACAGTTTTAGGAGCTGACTATATATTTTCAGATAATGTTAGATTCTTGATGACTGAATTTAAGTATGACGAAAAAGACCTTATAAAAGAGTCAGATAAACATCGCCGATTAAAACTATGTAAGAAGTTAGATGAAGATGTATTGAAGGCACAACAAAGTCTAGACTGTCATTATATAGCGTGGTCTAAATCCTTACCTGAAAACAAGCGTAGGTTGTATTTTAATCAGTACAAGCTTCAAATATGCAATCAAGCTGTTTGGGGGAGTAAGAGCGAATTAAAAGGCAAAGAGCCAAATGATGAGAGGCAAAGAACTTCAAAAGATTTCATAATGAGTTTTTTGAATAAAGATCTTGGTGTCTCTTTTAAACTCTTTGACCATTATGTCTCTTGGCTTATTTCGCTAAATGGCGATGATGATTCTGCCGTGGAAATACTTATTGATGATCCAGATAGTGATGAACTTGATTATCAAGGGTTTGATTCTTTGCAACAACTTAAAGACTGGCTTGATCTGCACGCCCCCAAACTTGAGCAAACTAATGAGCCTGACGCCCCTGAGCCTGAAGATGATGGCCCAAAGTTTAGAATGTAGAAAAGGCTAACAAATCAAGCAAGTGGGACGCCAAAACACGGCGCTCCTTCTTGAAGCACAGGAATTATAGTGACACCCATCCTAAATTTTGCACTTTCGAAGTTAGAGGCTAGCCTTTATTTAGTGCAAAAAAAGCAGGGTGTCACATGGCAATTGCAAGAAAGCGTCAAGTAAGTTTGGTTGATACAAAATATTATCACTGTATTTCGCGTTGCGTGCGCCGTGCATTTTTATGTGGTGAAGACCACTTTACAGGTCAATCTTACGAGCACCGCAGAGGCTGGGTTGAAGATAAATTGCTTGAGTTAGCTAAGGTATTTTGTATTGATGTATGTGCTTATGCCGTTATGAGTAACCACACTCATTTAGTGCTGTATGTTGATGATAAAAAAGTGAATCGATTAAATGATAAAGCGATTATTATCCGCTGGCATAAACTCTGTAAAGGCACTGTACTTACGCAAAAATACATACAGGGTGAAAAGCTAAGTAAAGCTGAGCTTATCTTTTTTAATCAAACAGTAAAGGAATATCGAGAACGCCTATCAAGTATTAGCTGGTTTATGCGATTATTAAATGAAGACATTGCCCGCAGAGCAAATAAAGAAGACAACTGCACTGGCAGGTTTTGGGAGGGACGCTTTACGTCTCAAGCATTATTAGATGAAGCAGCACTTGCCGCTTGTATGGCGTATGTCGATTTAAACCCAATTAGAGCTAAAATGGCTAACACGCCTGAGGAATCAGACCACACCAGCGTTAAACAGCGACTAACATATGCAAAAGAAGGCAAACAACCAAAACAACTACTGCGCTTTGCAGGCATGCCACGTCAGATAATGCCAAAAGGACTCCCGTTTGAGCTTAAATCGTACCTTGAACTTGTTGAATTAACAGGGCGCTGTATACGAGAGGGTAAACGTGGTTATATTGAAAGTACACACTTACCCTTACTCGAAAGAGTTCATATTTCCCCCGAAAACTGGTTAAAGCTTACAACCCAATTTACGCGCGTATTTCATGGCGCAGTAGGCAGGCCAGCCTCACAAGCAAGTTATTGTGAAAACTTAAAGCGAAAGCGGCGAGCGAATATCAGTAACTGCGAAAAACTACTGGCATAAAATTTAAACTACTCAGTAAAACTATTCAGTAATAAATCACAACTGCATTATGCAGTTATTTTCATGCGCTTAATTTAGGTTTAAGCGTGATAATGAGTTATTTTATGGATGAAAAGTAAGTAACCGAGTAGTAAAAGATAAATTATTAACCTAAAAAGTGAATCTAGCCTAGATTGACTTTATTTATTTGGAGTGGCTGTCTGGTTTAATACAGTTTATAAATAATGAATCGCGCAAAAAACTGAGCTATGTTGATAAGATGAAAGTAAAAATAGACAGCCCCATAGGTCGACGACAATATAGCAAACGACTCGGGTGTATTGAGCCAGTGTTCGGGAACATTACAGTGAATAAAGGCATGAATAAATTGACCTTACGGGGTCAAACGAAAGTGAATGCGCAATGGCAACTGTATTGTCTTGTTCATAATATAGAAAAGCTGCAAAACACGATGCATTAAGAAGGGTAAGCGCTTTTACCCTAAATAAAAGCCACTCAAGTACCCGTAATCCCGTCCAAAACGCCAATTAAAACAACACCAAACTCCCACTTTATATTCTGCATAAAATACAGTAATCGATTGAACCAAAATAGGAACTCAGCTATGGTTTGTTTATCAATAAAAATAAATAAAAAACGAGTTAATCTACAGGCTCGTTAGCTCACTATGAAAATTCAGTGAACATTGAAATAAAACAATGTTATACTGGCCGTAAGTTGGCTTTTTGGAGATTATAAAATGACAGAATTATTAAAAAAGTTATTTAAACTAGCATTGTCTGTTGAAGATCAAAGAGTTCTTGATGCGCTAAACTCTTCAGATGTTGCATCCAAAAGAGTTGTTGGAAGAGGAACTCTGACAGTAAATGTATCTGATATTACTAGTTCAGCTAAATTCAAAAAATATAGCCAACAAGCTTCAGAAATTGTTGCTTCCCAAAATAACTAAGTGTTTCTACTTCTCATCATCCCTATTTTAATTTCGGGATTTTATGTTTGTAATCATAATCTATATTACTTTTATCGCCTTCATCGTTATGAAGGACAATATTTATACCTAAAAAGTGCTCTTCTTGGTTTTACATGTTTAGTTACAGCCTCCTTCACTGCTCTGTTTTTAAATAGCATTCTTCCCGATAAGATCTGGGTAATACCTTTAGATGTTATTGCCTATATTGATAGTCTTATTACTGCAGCGATCAAAGATCCAAAAATATCTACTATACAGCTCTCTTGGATAATATTGCTTTCAATATTGACTCAACTCACTGGTTGGTTATGGGTTCAAGTATCTCATATCCATATTAAACTGAGAGAAAAGGATGTTGAAAAATCAAAAATAATGCTGATGTCATCTATTTTGAGGGATAGTCCTTTAGATAATATTCTATTAGAGTCTTATATTGATGAAACCCCATTAATGCTGACATTAAATGATAGAAAAGTGTATGTTGGAATTGTATCTTCTCTAGGTGAGCCTAATGAATCAGAGGGTATGGATCAAGAAATTGCTATTATTCCAATCATGAGTGGTTATAGAAATAAAGAAAATTTCAGCGTCACATTTAATACCGATTATCAAATAATAGATAAAGATCTTAATATCGTTCTTAGACAAGAAATTATCAATTCAGCTACAGAATTTGATTTTGATACTTATAATAAATTTCTACAAAGCCGAAAAAATAAACTAGCTGACAGAAGCATATCAATTCCACCAGACTCTAAATACTTTTTCTGGAAGTCGTGAGCTAATCGGGTAGCCGGAGGTCTCTAACCTCCAGCCTCCACACCACCCATCATGCGCTTTTTATCAACAAAATTAGGATGACACCCATCCTAATTACCTTGAAAACAAAATTAGGATGACACCCATCCTAATTACCTTGAATCTGGCGTAGATTGACTTTATTTATTTGGAGTGGCTGTCTAGTTTAATAGGGTTTACTTTTCTACAGTGGTCAAATTTTGTAAATGCTACATCCCTGAATGAAGCATACAAAAATCACCAAAGTAACGTTCAAGTACTATGAATTATAGTGACACCCATCCTGTGAATTATAGTGATATGAATTATAGTGAGATATGAATTATAGTGACACCCATCCTAAATTTTGCACTTTTCGAAGTTAGAGGCTAGCCTTTATTTAGTGCAAAAAAAGCAGGGTGTCACATGGCAATTGCAAGAAAACGTCAAGTAAGTTTGGTTGATACAAAATATTATCACTGTATTTCGCGTTGCGTGCGCCGTGCATTTTTATGTGGTGAAGACCACTTTACAGGTCAATCTTACGAGCACCGCAGAGGCTGGGTTGAAGATAAACTGCTTGAGCTAGCTAAGGTATTTTGTATTGATGTATGTGCTTATGCCGTTATGAGTAACCACACTCATTTAGTATTGTATGTTGATGATAAAAAAGTGAATCGATTAAATGATAAAGCGATTATTATCCGCTGGCATAAACTCTGTAAAGGCACTGTACTTACGCAAAAATACATACAGAGTGAAAAGCTAAGTAAAGCTGAGCTTATCTTTTATAATCAAACAGTAAAGGAATATCGAGAACGCCTATCAAGTATTAGCTGGTTTATGCGGTTGTTAAATGAAGATATTGCGCGCAGAGCAAATAAAGAAGATAACTGCACAGGACGGTTCTGGGAAGGCAGATTTACATCACAAGCATTACTAGATGAAGCAGCACTTGCCGCTTGTATGGCGTATGTCGATTTAAACCCAATTAGAGCTAAAATGGCTAACACGCCTGAGGAATCAGACCACACCAGTGTTAAACAGCGACTAACATATGCAAAAGAAGGCAAACAACCAAAACAACTCCTTCGCTTTGCAGGCATGCCACGTCAGATAATGCCAAAAGGACTCCCGTTTGAGCTTAAATCGTACCTTGAACTTGTTGAATTAACAGGGCGTTGTATACGAGAGGATAAACGCGGTTATATTAAAAGTACACACTTACCCTTACTCGAAAGAGTTAATATTTCCCCCGAAAACTGGTTAAAGCTTACAACCCAATTTACGCGCGTATTTCATGGCGCAGTTGGCAGGCCAGCCTCACAAGCAAGTTATTGTGAAAACTTAAAGCGAAAGCGGCGAGCGAATATCAGTAACTGCGAAAAGCTACTGGCATAAAATTTAAATTACTCAGTAAAACTATTCAGTAATAAATCACAACTGCATCATGCAGTTATTACGATGCCTGTAATTTAGGTTTAAGTGTGATAATGAGTTATTTTATGGATAAAAAGTAAGTAACCGAGTAATAAAAGATAAATTCTTAACCTAAAAAGTGAGCCTAGCCTAGATTGACTTTATTTTTTCGGAGTGGCTGTCTAGTTTAATCGTCTTTGTTTTTGAGCTTCAACAAGGCCTTTTACTGGTGATACCACAGGCTATGGCGAGTCGTTCGCTAACACTCCGTTTTATTAAACTGCGTACTTTCGTGCGTGGTTTACGCCATTGCCGCCAGTAGCAAAAGCCACTCAAACACCCGTAATCCCTTCCAAAACGCCAATTAAAACAATATCAAACACTTCTATATTCTGCGTAAAAATACAGTAATCAATTGAACCAAAATAGGAACTCAGCTATGGTTTGTTTATCAATAAAAACAAATTTAAAAACGAGTTAATCTACAGGCTCGTTAGGCATAAGGAAAATTGATGCAAGTCTGGAGATTAGTAGCGCACCATGAAGAATCTCGAAAAGCTCTATCGAAAATGATTGATATTGGGCGAATCGCGATCGGTTGGTCAAATATAGGCGACATAAAAGATTTAGCACCTAGAAATAGTAGTGAAATTGCAGCTAAATTGAAAAGTATTCAACCTGATGTTGAAAATGCAAATATGGCAGGCCCAAGTCTTTGGAATCTTTTTTCAGAAGTAGAGATTGGTGATCAAGTCATAGTTACCGCAAATAAAAAACGGAAATGCGTTTTTACTATAACTGGGCCGTATATATTTGACCCAAATAATTCTATTCTCGGTTATTCACATCAAAGGCAAGCCGCGCTCACAAACATTGACCCCGAGAAGTTATGGCAAGCGTCTGAAGGAAATGTTGCTGAAGGAGAAAGTGTCAGATGGACATTAGTTAAGTGCCAAGGCACAAAAAAATCTTCTGATATTGTCTACTTTGAAGGGAAAAGATATTCAGTTACATCTACAGCAATTGAACGTGATAGATCTGCCCGAGATAAATGTATCAATCACTTCGGCTGTAGTTGCCAAGTATGTGGAATTAATTTTGAAGATGTATATGGAAATATTGGGCGTAACTATATCCATGTGCATCATCGAGTTGATTTAGCACATAGTAATGGGGAATATATTATAAACCCTGAGGCTGATTTGGTTCCTCTTTGTCCTAATTGCCATGCAATGATTCATACAGATAAGCCTGCTATGTCAGTAGAGAAACTAAAGTCAATCTATGCAGCTAATTATGCCTAACAAGACCTTGAAACGGACAATGCTCTTCCCCCGTTTATTAGACCTCACGATTATTTTTACCATAAACATTCTCAGGGTTTATTTGCATTAGTAGTGCGGGGTTGTCTATTGATTTAAACCCGTATTGTGCATAAAGCCCGTGTGCATCAGAAGTTGCTAATAAAAAGCGCCTGAGCCCTTGCAGCTCAGGGTGCTCCATTATCGTTTTAATAAGTAACTTACTCAGACCATTACCTTGCAAATCTGGGGTAATAAATACATCGGCTAAATAGGCAAAGGTTGCTTTATCGGTAACTACTCGGGCAAAGCCAACTTGTTCGTTATGAGCGTTGTAAACACCAAAGCACATTGAGTTATCAATAGCCGATTGCATCACGCTTTTAGGAATGCCTTTGGCCCAATAGCTATTAGCAATAAAGTTATAAATAACGTTAAAGTTAAGTTTGCTTTTGTCTGTGCTAATTGAGTAATCACTAGTGTTTGCGGTCATACGTTAGTAGTCTTTTTTACCAATGCTTTTATAAGCGTTTATATAACTTTTTCTATAAATAATCTTTAACGTTTTTAAGCTGTTTGTCGTGTACTTTTGAAAGCACTAATAGCGAGCAAATAGCCCCAAATAACGCCAGTCCCATATCTGATTGGGTATCCCACACGTAACCTTGCGTGCCTAAAAACGCTTCTGCGTTTTCGCCGCTTAACACTGCAACCCACCACTCTATTAATTCGTAAAAGGCGCTAAATGCCAAACATACCGAAATAACAAAGGTGATTAACCAGCCTCGACCATTTACTACTTTTTTGCGCAGTAAAATTTCGCGAGCTAGTAGTGCAGGTACAAACCCTTGAAAAAAGTGCCCTACTTTGTCGTAGTTATTACGCTCGCTACCAAATAGGTTATCGAAAAAAGGAACTTCGGCGTAGGTGTAATGCCCGCCAATCATCAGCACAATGCAATGCGCTAAAATAAATGTATATAAAATAGGAGTAAGTTTAAAGTGACTATAGGTACTTGCTAGCAGCACTAAACCAATAATTGCGGGGATAACTTCAAGCAGCCATGTAAATTGATCTTTTGGGTTAATACCAGAGTAAATTAATACAATAAAAAACAGGCTCAGCCATAAATACTTCATTTAGAATCCTTTTCTAAATTGATCAAATTTACGGCATTTTACGCCTTTGAAATAAACGACGCTACCTATAGTTTGTTTTTGCGCTTAGCCTATTAAACAAAGTAGGAAAAAAGCGCTTAATTGTAGGCGCCCAACCACTTAAACCTTTGCCAATAATCACTTCGTCTTTTTTATTACTAATGGCACGAATCATTTTTGAAGACGCTACACTTACATCCATGCCATTTTCTATCGACTCTTCTGGTTTATTTTGCGCTATGCCTTGCTCGTTTAATGAGTTATGCGCAATTGCTGTTTTAATAGAGCCTGGGCAAATTGTTAAACAATGAATGTTATGTTGTGCTACTTCTGCACGTAGGCAATCCATAAAACCAACAACCGCATATTTAGAACCCGAATAACCCGTTCTAAATTTTGAACCAACTTTACCCGCCACACTACTAATAGACACAATTGAGCCACTGCGCCTTGCCACCATAGTAGGCAATACAGCTTTAGTAAGTGCAATTAAGCCAAAGTAATTAACCTCCATTAATTGGCGATACACGTTAAAATCGTTTTCTAAAAATAAACTGCGCTGCGATACGCCGCCGTTATTAATTAAAATATCAATTGCAGGAAGCTCGCTCATTTTTGCTGTTACTGTACTCAGTACATGCTCTGGCTGAGCTAAGTCCAGCGGCACAACTAAGTGCCCTTCGCCTTTAAGCGTTGCTTTTAAATCGTTTAGTTTATCTACATTGCGCGCCGATAAAATAACGCGCGATCCAAGCTCAGCAAATTGTATAGCAAGCTCTTTACCAATACCTGATGATGCGCCGGTGATCCACACGGTTTTATTATTATATTGCATGCGTTATCTGCCTTTTATTGTTATTTATTAGGTTTTATTAAAGTACTTAGTAATGTATTTTACGCCTTTGTAGGGCCTGCTATTGCGTTTACTTCATCTTCTAATGTTTTGTAAAAGCCCATTAAAAATAGTAGCTCAACGGTTACGTACAAAGGGCCAATAATTAAACCAATTAGGTCATCTACAAACGCTGGTTTTTTACCTTCGTAATAGTGCCCAATAAACTGCAGTACCCAGCCAAATACAAACACACCTACGCCAATACTCAACCAAGGCCAAAACGCCATTGCCGCAATAGGCTGAGCACCAACAAGGAGTAAGGTGAATATTACGGCCATAATAAAGCCAAGCGAAAAGCTCAGCATAAAATAATAAACAACCGACGCTAATACAAAAAGTTGTGCGCCATCAATTACAAAGCTACCAAGGGGTATTTGAATACGCGCAAGTAAACACAACGCTGCAAATACAATGAGCGGAATACCAAAAAAGTGCGTTAGTACATTGCGCTTAGAACGATGATATAAACCATATTTACCAAGTTGCTGTTGAAGTGTTTTCATTTTATTGCCTTTATTTTATGTGTAAAACTTACTTTAGCAAAAGTAGACACAACAACAATGTCAGGTACCCGACATTGTGTAAATTAAGCAAATGCAGAAATTATTTTACCCGGCTCATGCTCACCTTGCATATCAATTCGCTCGCGCCCTTGTTGATACTCTTGATCGATCATTTTTTGAAGTTCCTCAATTTTATCAGCAATTGCGTCAGGGTCTGCGCCCTCACCTTGTAGCTCTTTAGTGAGTTCTTCTATTGCCGCTTTTAGCTCGTCTATCTTGTCTTTATTTACACCTAAGCGCTGATAAACCAGCGCTTCTTGCGCGCTTTCTAAAAATGTTTGCTCTTGAGGGGCTGAGCTTATGCCTTTAACTTCACTTGTTTTTTCATTAGGGAGGAGATTAGTTGCCGTAACTTCGCTCGGACTTGCCGCTTTAGTTATACTCGATGAGTTATAGTTACTATATTGATTTTTAAAGGTTATTGTTGTCATTAGCTCAAATCCATTGTTGCGTTACATTATCTGTAGCAATTTTGGTTCCAACTAAAAATACCCATCCTATTTAAGCTTGTGCAGCACAGGCCTGTAACTTCTGTTTATCTATAATAGTAATACGTTGATACCCCAAGCTAATAGCTTGTAGGCTAACAAGTTGTTGCAGTATCTGATTAATAGTTTGGCGCGTTAGGTAGGTCATATCAGCAAGTTGCTGCTGAGATAAAACAAGCGGTGTTAAGTGCTCTGTGTGTTCACTCAACATTAAAAGCCGATTACATACTTTTTGCTCAGCGCTTAATAACGCATGATCTTCCATTGAGGTAAACATTAGCCGTAACTTTTGTGCCAGCAATAAACCAAACTCTTGCCAATATTGTGGCTGTTCATTTAAAAGCTGTTCAAGCGCGCGTTGGGGTACGTAAAAAAGCACAACATCAGTTTGTGCATATACATCATGAGTGCGCAGGCCACCATCAAACAAGGTAACTTCGCCAAACCACAGTGATGAATCAATAAAGCTCAATACGGCTTCTTTGCCTTCGTTGCTTACGCCACTAATACGCACCACGCCGCTAAGTACGGCATAAATTCCATCGTGCTTATCGCCTCGCAAAAATAATGATTGCTGGGCTTTTAGCGTGAGCGTTTTGCCTTGCGTTAATAAAAAGCTTTTTAAATAAGGGCTGCGGTTTTTAAACCAGTGTCCTTGTTCAATCACCTTTTGCTGTTGTGGAGTCATTATTTACTGCATTTTCTTATTAAAAGGCTGCCTTTCACTGACCAGCTTTTTTGGTAAATTTAAATCAGTTGCTATAACAAAGTCATCATAAGGATCGTTACCTGAAAAAAGCTCAGTTATTAGCGTTTTATTTTTATAAACATTAACGGTTACACCACTGCCCATGCCGCCTGAGTTAATAATATAATAATGATACTCGCCATTACTAAAAAATAAAATACTCTCGCCAATACGCCCTACTTGCCTGTAGTAACTACCAAATGGTGCACTTGGTGTAGCTTCTTTTTCAAGCCCTATGTCATTAATTCGACCAAATCGATAGCTCAATGATGAGTCGTCTTTAGCAACACAAATAGAAAGTACGTTATCAGTAGGCTCAAGTTTATAAGCAATATCTTCACTTGGATTACGCAGCACTTTTTGCATCTTAGCGTTTATATAAGCGGTTTCATTCATTTTACAATGTGTTGCAACTAACCCTAGTACTAACACTGGATCCTCAACGTTAGTAAATTGTTCTTGTTGTTTTGAATCTGAAGATGGTTTTACTAAATCCTCTAAATGGGCTTTTTTCTGCGAAGACGAAACTTGATCATCACACCCAAATAGTACTAATAAGAAAAAAGAATAAAAGCTCGCTAAAAATTTATTGCGCATAAAAAATCCATCTATGAGAGAACCTTTAAAATAGCGATAAAACTAGCGACTCGCAACTCCCTTATGCGTAATACTTTATAAGTTTATGGTTAAACCATATTCTGCAAAAACTACCTTACTTTTTAGTGATTTATTTAACGATTTTTTAAACAATTATTGGTTTTTTAATAACCTATTCATAAAGTGAGATAGTACCGCCGCTTGATGCGTTTTCATCAATTGCGTTTTACATAATCACTACATCGGCATTTTCGCTAAGTTAGCAAATGTACCTATTTTTTGTTGAGTGACTAAGGGCCGATTTATTAATTTTAGCTAGTATTAAAAGCTGATTTAAACACCTTATAAATGTGTGTAAATAACTAAATTAATCAATAATTAGTTTTCTTATAATAAAATGTTGTTACACCACCATTTCAAATGGTTTTTTATAACCAATTGTAATTTATAATTTAAATAAAATTAAATCTAAAAAACATACATTTTAAAAACAATTTAGTCTCATTTTATTAAAACAATAGTTGACCCTATACAAAATTTAAACTAGCATTTCTGGAAGCGCTTCCACAAAGTCTAGTTAAACAGATCTTTCTGGAAGCGCTTCCATACATTTGACAATGTTTATAACTACACAATAACAGCCCCATACAAGCTGTTAATAATAATGATAAAAGCGCGAGGGAAACCGAATGTCCAACCATATTGTAAGAAAAACAAAGATAGCCACTAGCCTATCTCTGATTTTAGGCGCATCAATCTCTTTACCTGTATATGCACAAGAAGCAAATACAGATGTTGAAGTAATTCAAGTTACTGGTTTTAAAAGCAGTATTAAAGAGTCGACTCGTTTAAAACGCGACGCCGCTGGTGTTGTAGATGCTATATCAGCTGAAGATATTGGTAAATTCCCCGATACCAACTTAGCCGAGTCGCTACAGCGTATTACAGGTGTGTCGATTGATCGCTCAAATGGTGAAGGTTCTAAAGTAACGGTTCGTGGTTTTGGCCCCGACTACAATATGGTAACCCTAAACGGGCGTACAATGCCGGCAGCATCTTTGCCTGCAGGCGGTGGTACACCCAGCTCTCGTGCATTTGACTTTGCAAACTTAGCGTCTGATAGCGTTAAATCGGTTGAAGTATATAAAACTGGTAAAGCAAGTATTGCATCAGGTGGTATTGGCGCAACAATTAATATAAATACGGCTCGCCCACTCGACAATCCAGGCTTTATTTCAAGCGTAGGTGTAAAAGCATTACACGACTCAACAAACCGCGTTGGTGATGACATAACACCAGAGCTTTCGGGCTTAATTAGCTGGACCGACAGTGAAGCTAAATTTGGTGCCTCGTTAACTGCAAGCATGCAACAGCGCGATAGCTCATCAACAGGTGCGTTTGTAAATCAATGGAATACATCTGCTTTTGACGGCACAATCCCACAAGCAGCAGACGATATTGTTTTAACTAATGCACCCGCTGTTGGTCAGCTTTATTCAATGCCATCAGATTTGCGCTACACCATTGCCGACAGAGAACGTACTCGTACAAACGCGCAATTAACGCTGCAGTACAGCCCTATTGACGATTTAACAGCTACGCTTGATTACACGTACTCTAAGCAAGATTTATTCGAAGCCCGTGCTGAGCAATCAATATGGATGGATAACTACAAAAGCGCGCTAACATTTGACGACAACACGGTAAAAACCCCTATTTACTACCGAGAAGAACGTCGCGATCAGCAAACACGCGATTTAGGTTTAGCGTTTCAAGAGCTAAACCAAGTTAACCAAAACGACTCTATTGGTTTAAACGTTGAGTACTATTTCAATTCAGAATTGAGCTTTATGTTTGATGCGCACAATTCAAAAGCCACTAGCAAACCAGATGCACCTTACGGCAGCTGGGTAAACGCAGGCTTGGGCGCAAACGTAGTTAACGCACAAGAAGTTGATTTTAGCCGCGAACTTCCATCAATGAGTATCGATTTTGATGATTGCCGCCGAAACAACCTAAATTGTAATAACACATTAGATGCCTCTGATGTGGGTACGTCTATTTTAGATTCTAACTTTGCTCGCCAAGAGTCTGAAATAACAGAATTTAGAATCCATGGTAAATACGAAATTGAAAACGGTGCAATTGACTTTGGTATAGAGTCTCGCTCTATGGAAAGCCATTCACTGCAATCACTTACACGTAATACAATGGGTAACTGGGGTATCGAAAACCCAGGCGAACTGCCTGATGGCTACCTAAACCCAACAAACTTTTTAGCTGAGTTTGACGACTACGATACATCGGGCTCGTACAACCAAGGTTATACTGGCAGCGCATCGCAAATTGGTTACTGGGCAGGTGAAGAATACGGGTTTAACTTTGCAGCCGATGGCGCATTTGCAACTAACCGCACCATTGAAGAAGATATAACCGCAGCGTTTGTGCAATTTACTTACAACGGATACATTGGCGATATGCCATACAACATTGTAATTGGCGCGCGCCAAGAGTCTACCGACATTACCTCAACGGCTAATATCGACTTACCTAACGCAGTAGCGTGGGAAGGTAATAACGACTTTAATGTTCGTTTTGGCTCAGCTAAAGAAGATTTCACGCTTAAATCTAGCTACGATCACTTTTTACCAAGCTTTGACTTTGACATAGAAGTAATCGAAAACGTAAAAGCGCGTTTTTCTTACAGCACAACAATTGCTCGCCCAACTTACGACAACTTAAGTTCAGCAGCGACTGTTGGTGTACCAGGTGCCCCTACTCTTTTAGCGGGCTCTTCGCCGGCTACAGCGTCAACGGGTAACCCTGGTTTAGTGCCGCTTGAATCAGATAATATTGATGTATCGGCTGAGTGGTACTTTGCAGAAACAAGTTATGTGTCGGTAGGTTATTACACTAAAGACATCGAAAACTTTATTGGTTTAACTCCCATGACGCAAAACTACTACGGATTACGCGATGCTACAGCGGGCCCTCGCGCTCAAGCTGCCATTGCTGAGCTAGAATCTCGCGGACTTGCTCTAACCGATTCAAACTTATTTCAAATGGTTGCCGCAACAGAAAATGGCGTTGACTTTGACTCTATGACTTACGAAGAGTTTGAAGCCGCTTACGATGTAATTGCCAACAGCGACGACCCATTACTAGAATTTACAGCGCAAGTACCTACCAACAATAAAAATGCCACTATTGATGGTTTCGAAATAGCCTTTCAACACTTTTTTGGTGAAAGCGGTTTTGGTGTGCAAGCAAACTACACCACTGTTAATGGCGACATAGACTTTGATGTAAACGCCGACCCAACTACAACACAGTTTGCACTAGTGGGTTTAAGCGACACAGCTAACTTTATTGCCATGTACGAAAACGATGATTTTCAAGCACGTATTGCGTACAACTGGCGTGATAAGTTTTTAAATAGCGCAGCTCGATACGTAAATGAGCCAGGCTTTACTGAAGAATATTATCAAATCGACTTTAATGTTGCGTACAACTACAGCGAACAGCTATCGTTTTTTGTTGAAGGCCTTAATATTACTGAGCAAAACAGCCGTGAACATGGCCGTACGTCAGTACAATTGTGGAACCTACAACAGCTAGGCGCACGTTACAACATTGGTATGCGTTACAACTTCTAAAGGTAATACAAAGTAAAGCCGTTAGTTTTTACTAGCGGCTTTTTTGTATTTAAAACAGTATTAATGCTAGTTTAATTGTTATCAACTTTAGGGTGTTAACTCATGACCAAACCAATAACAAAAATAGTCGTTTTAGGTGGTGGTACTGCCGGCTGGCTAAGCGCAGGCTTATTAGCCGCCGAACACCCGCACCTTAATGTAACGTTAGTTGAGTCGGCAAATGTGCCTATATTGGGTGTGGGCGAAGGCACGTGGCCGTCAATGCGCAACACCCTACAGCGCATTGGCATTAAAGAAAGTGATTTTATAACCCAGTGCGACGCGTCATTTAAGCAAGGTTCTAAATTTATAAATTGGCGAAACCTCAGCGAGGGAGAAAACTACTACCACCCTTTTATGAATCCACAAGGCTACGAGCACACTAATTTACACGCCAGTTGGCAACGTATTGCACCTAACCAAAAATTTGCCGACGTTGTTAATATGCAAAGCTTTGTATGCCAAGCAGCACTTGCACCAAAGCAATTACAAACACCTGAATATGCAGCAGTTACCAACTATGGCTATCATTTAGATGCGGGTAAATTTGCTGAATTTTTAAAAAATCACTGTGTTAAAAATCTAAATGTTACGCATATTACTGACGATGTAACCGAGGTTATTAACGACGAGCATGGCTATATTGCCTCATTAAAAACAAATAATAATGGCGATATAACGGGTGATTTATTTATAGATTGCTCAGGCTCTTGCGCTCGTTTAATTGGTGAGCATTTTAATAGTGAGTTTATAGCGCAAGATCATATTTTATTTAATAACAGCGCTGTTGCGGCGCAAATACCTAATGCACACATCGATCAACCAATCGCCTCTGCTACGCTATCTACAGCGCAAAGCAACGGCTGGATTTGGGATATAGCCCTGCCAACGCGCCGTGGTACAGGTTATGTATTTAGTAGTAAATATCAAAGTGATGAAAGCGCAACAAATACTCTAAAAAGCTACATAGCTAAAAGTACCAATGAGCAACAAGCTGAGCAACTTACCTACCGTGTATTAAAATTCAGCCCTGGTTACAGGCAAAAATTTTGGATTAAAAACTGTGTTGCCGTGGGTATGTCAGCTGGCTTTTTAGAGCCACTTGAAGCGTCAGCTCTTGCTATGGTTGAACTTTCAATTAGCATGATAAGCGAGCAACTACCGCAAAACCGCACCCACATGAGCCAGCTTGCAAGTCGTTTTAACAGCCGCTTTAGCACTCGTTGGCAGCGCGTTATTGAATTTTTAAAACTTCATTATGTACTAAGCGAGCGCGACGACACTCCCTATTGGCAAGATATTGGTAATTTAAATACCGCGCCCGAGCGCCTGCAAAACTTACTTAAACTTTGGCAATTTCAGCCCCCTAGCCGCTTTGATTTTATTGAAAACGAAGAAGTGTTTTCATCAAGCAGTTATCAATACGTTTTATATGGCATGGGCTTTAATACACAAACAGTATCTGCACAAAATACATTTAACGACCCACGCACTGGGGATTACTATTATCAACAGAACCGCGAAAAAATAGCGCAGTGTTTAAATGGACTGCCAAGTAATCGCGCGCTTTTAAATCACCTTTTATCAAATAATGGGCAGCCACATAATGACTAAAACAAATGCTGTTAAAAACGTAGTAATTGCTGGAGGCGGCACTGCAGGTTGGATGGCCGCAGCGGCACTTGCTAAACTAGTTGGTAACAATATAAACATAACCCTTGTTGAATCTGACGATATTGGCACTGTAGGTGTTGGCGAAGCAACAATTCCGCCTATTCGTACATTTCATAAATTGCTGGGTATAAACGAGCAAGCATTTATGAAAGCCACTCAAGCAAGTTTTAAGCTAGGTATTAGCTTTGAAAACTGGGGAGATGAAAACACGCATTATATTCACTCATTTGGCGCAACGGGCAAAGAATGTTGGGCGGGTGAATTTCATCACTTTTGGCTGCAAGGTAAAGCACTTGGAATAAACAACCCATTTGGCGATTACTGCTACGAGCTGCAAGCGGCTAAAGCCGGTAAGTTTGCGTTTAATCAGCAAAACCCCATTAACTATGCTTACCATATGGATGCTACGCGTTACGCGCAGTTTTTACGTGAATTTTCAGAGCCATTAGGTGTAACCCGCATTGAAGGTAAAATACAAAAAGTAGTAAAAAACACTAAAACGGGCCATATAGAATCATTGATTTTAAATAATGGCGAGCACATTAACGGCGACTTTTTTATTGATTGCACCGGCTTTAGAGGTTTATTAATAGAGCAAGCATTGCATACTGGCTACGAAGACTGGTCGCATTTACTACCGTGTAATAGCGCCATTGCGGTGCAAACAAAATCAACCAGCGAGACCGTATTGCCACTTACCCGCTCTATTGCCCATAAAAGCGGTTGGCAATGGCGTATACCGCTGCAAAACCGTATAGGCAACGGATTAGTTTATTGCAGCCAATATATGGATGACGAACAAGCCAAAGCGCTACTATTAAATAACATTGAGGGCGAGCCGCTTACAGAGCCCCGTATTATTAAATTTAAAACAGGGCGGCGCTTAAAAGGCTGGAACAAAAACTGCCTAGCGCTTGGCCTTGCTAGCGGTTTTGTTGAACCACTTGAGTCCACCAGCATTCACTTAATTATGTCGGGTATTATTCGCTTTATGCGTTTATTTCCGTTTAATGGCATTACCAATCACGCCATTGATGAATACAACAAACAGCTTAAAAGCGAAATTGAAAATATTCGCGACTTTATTGTGCTGCACTACAAAGTAACTAATCGCGATGACAGTGAGTTTTGGCAACACTGTAGTGCGATGGAGGTGCCAAAAACACTTCAGCATAAAACTGATTTGTTTAAACAAACCGGTCGTGTATTTTTAGACGATGGCGATATTTTTAGAGTCGATTCGTGGGTGCAAGTTATGCTTGGTCAGGGTATTGAGCCTAATCAACATCACTTAATAGCCAGCATGATGAGCGATGAAGAACTCGCCCGTTTTTTACACGGTATTAAGCAACAAATAGAGCAACGCGTAAGCCAATTACCGCCTCATCATGAGTTTTTAAAGCAGTATTGCCCAGCATAAAAAAGCCCTTATTAGGGCGTGTTGTTCTTTGGTGGTTGAATTTGCAGCAGTATGTTTGGTTTTTAGGCAAGGCAGAGCCTATGTAGTGTGGTTATTCCCCATAAATAGGCGATAACGTAGCATAAATGCCAAACATGCGCTGCCCGTAGGGTTCTGCCTAGGGGCAATTTACTCTTTGTTGATCGGTTTTTACTTAGCCCACTAGGTTACAAACCTCTCGCCGCGATTAAATTGCCCCTAGATTGAACAAATTTCAATCCACAAAGATCAACACGCCCTCAGGGCTTTGGGTACACACAACAACTTTTACGTTTTATTATTCACACTTAACCACGGCGCTTTTAGCGCCTTGTGGTTCAAAACTAATATCTGCAACTGAAACGCTAAGCTCTCCTGCCGTTTTAATAATAAAAGGGCTGGTTACTCTGGCAAAATCAACGCCCTTTTTAGCAAAACACGTTAAATCTATACTCATGGTTTGCCATGTATTTAAATCAGCATTTTTAAGCTCATTGGTAATATCAAGCTCGCCACCACAGCCTTGTTCGCACTTCATTGCAAGGTATGTTTGTGAGCTAGGTATTTGGTTTACTTTATAGCTAAAGCTAAGGGCTGAATTTGCTTCAATGTAGGCCACTTTGTCTTCGGTAAAGTTACTATTAATTTCGATATAGCTGGCTGCAGTGCCATCAAAATTAAACTGCATTGCATCTTCTTGAATCGCTTTGTCTTCAGTGCGATAAGTAATGCCGCCAAGCTTTACACTGTTACTTGCTACTTGGTGCTGCTCGCTGGTTGAATTTAAAAACAAACGCCACGGTGTTTTAAAGCTGCCATTAAATATAGATAGCGGCGCAAGGTTACTAATATCAACACCTGAGTCTTCATTTAGATTATTGCTAAGCGTACTTTCATCTTTATACGTTAAGCCAAAGCCATAAGGTAATAATGGTGAGTAATCAGCATCACCCTTATTTACTGCGGTTTGTAGTGGCGATTTAGGCCACGAAAAAGACAACTTACCTTTAAAGTCGTATTGTACCTGCCCACTTGCATCCGCTAATAAAACATCTGCAATGCCTTGTCCTTCAGTGCCAGGAAGCCATGCTGCTACAAATGCATCTGACGCGTTTAGCTCGCTGTTAACCCACATTGGTCTGCCCGATATAAACACCGATACCACCGCAATACCTTGCTGCTTTAATGTTTTTAATATTTTAAGAGAACGTTTATTGTTACGTTCAAACTCAAGGTTGTCCTTATCGCCATGTCCTTCTGCGTACGGTTCTTCACCAAATACAACAATGGCTACATCGGGTTTGGTATTAAATTCACCCGTTGGGCTTAAAATAGCGTTACCGCCAGCAGCCTCTATTTGTGTTTTTAGCCCCGCATAAACAGACGTTGCTCCGGGAAAATCTGCATTTTGATTATTAGTTCCCTGCCACGTAATGCTCCAACCGCCCGATTGCTTGCCTATGTTATCGGCCGCATCGCCTGCAATCAGTATGTTGCTTGATGGGTTAAGCGGTAATAAATGGTTGTTGTTTTTAAGCAGTACTAGCGACTCTTGTACCGCTTGGCGGGCAATATCGCGATGTGCTGGCGCACCTATTAGTTCTAATTTACCTGAATATTTTCGATTTGCGGGGCTTGGTTTATCAAATAAACCCGCGCGTAATTTAACGCGTAAAATACGTGCCACGGCGTCATCTATTCGCGCCATTGTTATTGTGCCCGCTTTTACTTGTTTAATTGTATTTTCATAAAGTGGTTTCCATGCACCCGTTGGCACCATAAAAATATCAAGCCCCGCATTAACAGCCTGCGGGCAACTTTCATTTGTACAGCCTGCAACTTGTCCGTGTCCGTTCCAATCTCCTACAACAAAGCCATCAAAACCCATTTTTGTTTTTAACACATCAGTAAGTAGGTATTTATTGCCGTGATTTTTTTTACCATTCCAGCTATTAAACGATGCCATAACCGACTGACTACCTGCGGTTAAGCCACCTATATAACCTTGCGCATGAATATTATATAACACCTCTTCGCTATCAATGTTGTCCCCTTGATCGTCACCATCTACTGTGCCGCCATCGCCTAAAAAGTGCTTAACGGTACTAATTACGCGTTTATCACTTAAAAAGTCTTCATCGGCTCTGCCTTGCAATCCGTTTACAATTGCGGCTGAATACTCACGTACAATTGCAGGGTCTTCTGAGTAGCCTTCGTACGTTCTGCCCCATCGGTCATCGCGCACAACCGCAACAGTCGGTGCAAACACCCAATCTATGCCTGTTGCCATTACCTCTATTGCAGTAGCTGCTGCAATGCGCTCAATTAATGCGGGGTTATTAGCAGCACCTAAACCAATATTATGCGGAAATAACGTCGCACCAATAACGTTATTATGTCCATGTACGGCATCGGTGCCCCACATGGTTGGAATTTTACTGCCATCAATTGAGTCATCAACCGAGGCTTGATACATGCTCTCCGCAAGCGTTATCCAATCTGCAGGCGTTGCATGTTTATTAGCATTCGGGAACGAGCCACCGCCATTTAAATACGAACCAAAACCGTATTTGCGCATGTCTTCAACACTAATATCGCGAATTTCAGGTTGGATCATCTGCGCTACTTTTTGCTCAAGCGTCATTGTTTTTAAGTACTGTGCAATCGTATTTTCTATTTCAGGCGTTTTAACTACTTTGCTTTTAAGCGTTGGCCAAAGTGATAAATCACCTTGCTCATGCTCAGCCTTTTTGACTACGGCGCTTTGGCTATTATTTGCGTTAATCTCTTGTTTATTACACCCACTTAAAACGCACAATCCTCCTATTAAAATAGGGAGCATGTGTAACCTGTTAGTGTTTAAGTCTTTTTTTCATTTTTATAGCCCTGTGTTGTGTCAGTGTGATTTTGTGAGCGCCTATTTGTTATTTAAATTTAACTATTGACCTGTTTAACAATAGCCACTAACCTAAATATGGAAGCGCTTCCTTAAAGTTATTAAATACCATGCTTAGTGATTAATCAAATTAAATATGGAAGCGCTTCCAACAATGAATTTAATATACGCTCTATACAAAGCAAACTTTACCAAAAAAGAAGCAGAGGTTTTCTCTTAATGAAACAATTATCTTTACCTAGTGGCTCACCACTTTTAGCCAAAAATTTTACTTATGGTGTAGCTACGGCCTCATTTCAAATTGAAGGCGGCGCAGCTGATCGCTTGCCATGTATTTGGGATACCTTTTGCAGTAAAGAAGGCAAAATAGTCGATAATTCAAATGGCGATGTAGCCTGCGAGCACTACACTCGCTGGAAAGACGATATAAACTTAATTGAATCATTAGGTGTAGACGCTTACAGACTTTCGATTTCGTGGCCGCGCGTAATGACTAAAAGTGGTCACTTAAACCCGACAGGCGTTAAGTTTTATACCGACATTTTAGATGAATTAAAACGCCGTAACATTAAAGCTTTTGTAACGCTGTACCACTGGGATTTACCACAACATATTGAAGACGAAGGTGGCTGGCTAAACCGTAACACCGCTTACGAATTTGCCCATTACGCAGATTTAATTACCAAAGCTTTTGGGGAACGTGTGCACTCATACGCCACCTTAAATGAGCCGTTTTGCAGCTCTTACCTAGGTTACGAAATAGGCGTACATGCGCCTGGCATTGTAGGGCGCGAATTTGGTCGCAAAGCCGCACACCACTTATTACTGGGTCACGGTTTGGCTATGCAAGTACTTGCTAAAAATAGCCCAAATACACTAAACGGTATTGTACTTAACTTTACGCCTTGTTACTCAGTTACCCAAAGTGAAGACGATTTAAAAGCTACTGCATTTGCTGATGACTATATAAATCAATGGTACATGCAGCCTGTAATGCAAGGTAAATACCCTGATATTATTAAGCAATTACCTAAAGCCCACCGCCCAGATATTTTAGATGGCGACATGGAAATAATTGCTCAACCGCTAGATTACCTAGGGGTTAACTTTTATACCCGCATGCATTATCAAGCAAGCGATACCGACTTTTATCATGAGCTGCCACATAAAGCGCCAATGACCGATATAGGCTGGGAAATTTATCCTAAAGCGCTTACAGAATTACTTGTATCGTTAAACGAAAAACACACCCTACCACCTATTTATATTACCGAAAACGGTGCAGCCATGGCTGACGAATTTAAAGACGGTGAAGTGATAGATAACGACCGTATTGAATATTACCACGAGCATTTAAATGCCCTACATAACGCAACCGAGCAAGGCGTAAAAGTAGATGGTTACTTTGCGTGGAGCCTAATGGATAACTTTGAATGGGCAGAAGGATATTTAAAGCGCTTTGGAATAGTACACGTAGACTACAACACACAAAAACGAACTGTTAAAGCCAGCGGTAAAGCGTACAGTAACCTAATAACTAGCCGATAATTTTTCGGCTTATAACAATAAGAACACACACAGTGAACAAACTCCCTTTATACGAAAAAGTCGGTTACGCCATGGGCGATGCCGGCGCTAACTTAGTATGGCGCGGCGCGCTTGCTTATTTAGCGGTGTTTTACACCGATACATTTGGCATATCGGCAGCCGCCGCTGCCATGTTGTTTTTGGTGGTAAGGCTATCTGATGGCGTAACCGATATTATTATGGGTATGATTGCCGACAGAACGCAGTCGCGCTTTGGTAAATTTCGCCCATGGATACTCTATTCGGCACCGTTTTTGGGCTTGTTTATGGTGTTGTGTTTTACTACACCCGACTTTAGTACCACCAATAAACTTATTTATGCCTACGTAACCTACATAGGTTTAACGCTTGCTTACACCGTAAGTAACGTGCCCTACTCGGCACTTATGGGCGTAATGACACCAGACGATACAGAGCGCACAAAGCTCTCTGGTTTTAGGTTTGCAGGTGCGTTTACTGGTGGCTTATTGGTTATGGGTTTTTTACCTGAGCTAGTGGCATTTTTTGGTGGCGGCGACGATGCCAAAGGCTATCAGCTTACTATGTACTTATTTGCCAGCTTACTTATTATTTTAATGATTATAACGTTTGCGACCACCAAAGAGCGTGTAACACCGCACGCCTCAAATGAAGGCAATTTAAAATCAGAGTTATTTGATTTAACCAAAAGCCTGCCATTTATAATCCTACCTTTGCTTGCTACTACCCTGTTTTTTTATTACCGCGATTTATACAGCGGGGTATTTTTTGCCCTTGTTATGGCTGCAATGACATTCGTTATTAAAAAATTACTCAATAAAAATAAGCAAAGCTTAACAGGATCACAGCGCGACATGGTTGATCTTCTGACCAACAAACCTTGGTTAGTATTACTCGGCATTGGTTTTTTAACCATGATGTTTAATGGCATAAAATACGGTGTAATTGCGTACTACTTTAAGTACCATGTAGCCAATGAACTTATGGCTGGGCAATACTTTATTGCCTTGTTGGTTGTATCTATATTAGGCGCACTTGCCACAGGTAAACTGGCCGAAATGATGGGTAAACGAAACCTATTTATTGCATCATTAATGCTAAGCGGCATACTCACTACTGCATTTTACTGGGTGCCTAGCGATAACCTGGTTGCTGTATTTACCTTCGGTTGCGCTGCTGAATTTTTTGCCGCGATGATGCCAACATTATTTTTTAGTATGCTTGGTGATTCAGCCGATTATTCAGAGTGGAAAAACAAACGCCGCGCTACAGGCCTTATTTATTCTGCGGGTACATTTGTGCAAAAAACCGGTGGTGGTTTTGCAGGTGCATTAGTATTAGTGGTACTTGCAGGCTACGGCTATAACGGTATGGATGAGCTAACAATTACGCAAGCCCTACCTGGTATGCAGTTACTTATGAGCTGGATACCTGCCGCATTTGCTTTTTTAGGCGCCGCATTGATGCTTATTTATCCGCTTACCTCAGCGATGACGCAAAAAATAACAGAAGACTTAGCAATTAGACGCAGTAATGTGTAAATTAACTTTTAATGACCCTTCGCGCTTTATATTTTTATAAAGCGCGAGTAAAAACACATATAAGCTAGGACATCAATGGCGACAATTTATCAAGTATCAGAAATGGCAGGTGTGTCTTTATCAACTGTTTCAAGGGTGCTTAACGACAACGACTACGTAAGCAAAAAAACTAAAAAAAAGGTATTAGAAGCAATGAAAGAGCTGGGCTATCAGCCAAGTTCTATCGCACGCTCTTTGGCGTCTAGCACTACAAACAGCGTCGGTATTTTAGTTTCTGAGTTGGATGGTCCGTTTTTTGGTCAAATGATGTCAGCCATTGAAGAGCATCTTCGTATTGCCGGTAAACACGTTATTATTACCCCTGGGCACAGTGACGAGAAAAAAGAAAAAAGCGGCTTTGAGTTTTTAATAGGCCGTAATTGCGACGCTATTATTGCCCACGTAGAAGCGGTATCAAACGAGTACCTAATTGAGTTAAGTAAAGGCAAAACCCCTATTTACTTAATGAGCCGCTACGTTAAAGAAATTGAAGAAAACTGCATTAGCCTCGACAACGTAATGGGCGGCTACTTAGCCACTAAAGCCATGATCAACAAAGGTCATAAAAACATTGCGTACATAGCAGGCCCGCAGTTTAAAGAAGACGCGTCAAACCGTTTAAAAGGTCACAAACAAGCCCTAGCAGAGTACAACCTAACCTTTGACGAAAACCTATTTTACATAGGCGACTTTAAAGAAACCGGCGGCAGCGAAGGATTAAAGCATTTTATTCAAAATAAAGCGCAAATAACTGCCCTTGTATGTGCCAATGACGAAATGGCATCGGGTGCTATGAAATACGCCCGCGAACACGGTTTTAACCTACCAAAAGATTTAGCCATTATTGGGTTCGATAACGTAATTTTTACCAATTACCTCTACCCAACACTGACTACAATAGATAACCCAGTTCCCGAAATGGGCCGAGCTGCGGCTAACTTAGTACTCAAAGACATTTATAAAAAAAGCGGCATAACAGTAAAGCACGTGTTTCAGCCAAAGCTTATTTTAAGAGACTCAACACCGGACATTAATTAACTTTAAACCTAATTTAAATCTAGTTTAAATCTAAGTTATGTAACTCATTACGCACCCACTGCGTATCTAAATATTGCTCTACGTGCTGCTTCGCAAACTTTAAAAAGTTACGTGCAGCATGCGATATGTGCCTATCTGTTCGCATTACAAAATACCAATGACTCGCTAAATGGGCATCGGTTACGTTTAAAATTTTAAAACTAGTATCGTCTGTTGCAAGTACATGGCGTGATAAAACCGCAATGCCCATCCCCGATGCAACCGCGACGCGTATTGCTTCATTACTCGCCATTTGCACGCTATCGCTCAGCACTAACCCTCGGCTTTGTAACTCGCTTTCAAATAACATACGTGTTGCTGAGCCATTTTCTCGTAGTAAAAAACGATACTGCATTAAATCAGTTAATTTAACGGCTTTTACATGAGCTAACGGATGGTTTAGCGGCACTATAAATTCAAGTGGATTATGCAAAAAACGCGCAGCTTGGGCGTGTTCAAGCGACGGCGGGTGGCTAAATACATAAATATCGTCCTCTCCTCGCTCAAATCTATCTAGCACCTCTGCCCTGTTACCAATCTCAAGAGGAAGCTCAACATGGGGATGTAAATTACTATAAGGTCCAAGTAGTTTTGGTAAAATATATTGCGCCGTATTAACCATGGCAATTTTACAACGGCCGCGCGAACCACCATTAAGCTCGGTTAAAAAATCTTGATAGTCTTCAAAATGTCCAAACACCTGTTGGCATGTTTTAAACAGTTCAAGCCCTACATCGGTCACATGTAGCTTTTGCTGTTGTATAAGAAGTAGTGGCTCGCCTACCGCTTCTTGCAGTCGCTTTATTTGTAGCGATACCGTTGGCTGTGTTAGATGTAAACGCCTTGCGGTTTCGCTTATTGAACCCGTTTTAACCACGCTCATAAATACTTCAAGCAACCTAAACGATATATGTCGTAAATCCATACCTACCTCATAATGTACCTAATAATAGTTATCTAATAAGCAACCCATAGATAAACACCTATAACTAACTCGTATTTATTTTATTATTTACTATACAAAGTTTTATCTACAATAGCGCTACTTAATTTACCAACTAGTAAGGAAAGCCAGTGCCAGATATCGTTGTTATGTTTTTTATTTTAGGATTAGTAGCGGGTATTTTACGCTCTGATTTGGCCATTCCAAAAGCCACCTACGACACACTAAGCTTATTGCTCATGTTAACTATCGGCTTAAAAGGCGGTATGGTGCTGCACGGTAACTTAAGCTGGCAACTACTTCCCGAAATGGGATCGGTTATGCTCCTTGGTGCACTTATACCCCTTACGCTTTACCCTATTTTAAAATACGTTATTAAACTCTCTGTTGCTAATAGCGCCAGCATTGCTGCACATTACGGCTCAGTGAGTGCTGGTACATTTGCTGTTGCGCTCGCCTATGCCGAGTCGGCTAAATTAGTAGTAGGCGCAGAAGTAACCCTTTATTTAGTGATGCTAGAACTCCCTGCAATCATTGTTGGTTTATTGCTTTACCGAAAGCTTGATAAAGAAAACGGCCAAAATAATGAGTTGTCGTTAAAAGCCCTTTGGCACGAAACTCTCACGAACAAAAGCGTAATTTTGCTCGTTGGCGGCGTGGTTATCGGTATGATGTACGGCACGGCGCAAGGCAGCCAAGTAACGAGTCTTTTAACAAGTAGCTTTAAGGTTGTGTTGGCATTATTTTTACTAGAAATGGGTTTAGTAGCCGCGCAAACTCTTCGTCCTATCCCTTGGAAACATTGGAAACTAGCGGTATTTGCTATTGTCACCCCGCTATTTTTAGGCATAATTGGCACAGCAGTCGGCACACTTTTAAATTTAGAATTAGGCTCGGTAGTTATTTTAGGCAGCTTAGTAGCCAGCGCCTCATACATAGCCGCACCCGCTGCAATAAAGGCGGCAATCCCTAAAGCCGATATTGGTCTTGCTATGCTGAGTTCACTCGGTGTAACTTTCCCGTTTAATGTGATTGTTGGTATTGGTTTATACCACCAGCTCGCAGTAGCAATGCAGTAAACGAAAAATCAGTATTAACAATTAAAATTTATTACTTTGAAGCTGTTAAGCCCATTTTATACGGGATTAACAGCTAAATTTAAAAGGTCATTTTATAGTAAATACAATGGTCACTTAATCGTTAATTTTTTATGTGGGCTCAAAAAAAACATCTTTTTCCACCCTTGATTTTGCGTTGTAAAAAGCCACGGCATGGGCACTAACGATAAAATAGAATAATGCACATGAGGCTGTTTTCCTGCAGCATTTCCAGTATCGCCCAGTAAACCAATTTGACTGTTTATGCTTACCACATCACCTGTACTTACCGAGTAGTCATTTAAATGCGCAAAATAATGTATACGCCATTTAGGCCCAAGTACTGCAACCGCTTTACCACCTCGGGTTAGCTCACCTGCAAATATAACAACACCGCTTGTTGAGGCAACTACGGGGGTATTTTTTGTGCCAAAAATATCAATTCCTTTGTGCACACCCGACCTACCCCAAGGCTCGTACCAAAACGTGTTATGGTTCCAATCTTTACTTGTGGCACCTTGTACCGGAATCATTATTTTTTCGGGAATTAGCAAGCCTATAATTAATAAAGTAGCTATTCCAATTGCAATCCACTTAAGTACTTTCACTTTTCTATCCTTGATATTTAAATAACTTATACAGGTAAATTATTAGTTATATTAACTGAACTCATCATGAGTCATATTTATGGTGTTTTATTTGAATGAAATACCCGACTAACATGTACTAAGCTGATCAACTTCAAAACAGGTTTGATAAGTAATTGAGCACTGCCCGCTATAAACAGCCATGTGCCACTTTCTATTAGTGAGTCATTTAAAAAGAAAAAACTGCCAATTAAAAACCACACAGCAATCAAAAAATCGTTAAACGCTCCCAGCGCTTCATATCGTCGCTGAATGGTAATATGCTCTAGCCCTAAATCTAAAATAAATTGATTACTGGAATCCATAAGTACTGCTCACTCTTTTATTTCATAATTTAAAAAGCTTGTTTTCACAAGCTAAGCCGCACCATACAATAACAAAATTTACGCAATAAAAAACGCTGGCCAATGCGAATCAGCCAACGTTTTTATTGTTTGTGCAATACTTAACTAATCGTTTATTTTTTCTCTTTTTCTAAACGCTTTTTAAGACTCAATGCTGCATCGGCGGCTAATAAGCGCATAAACTCAGATCCATTGCTTTGCTCACCTTGGCCTGCGCCTATTACAATTTCAGGCACTAAACGGCTATTACCTAAGCTTGTAAATAAAGCAGTTTGAATTTTAACCTCTGCTTTTAGCGTTTCATCAAATACATACTTTGGATCAAGTGCAGCAGACTTAGCTCTTAAACGAGCCTCAGCTAAAACATCCATACCTAATGCTTCTAAACGTTGTTGCTTTAAAATCTCTTCTTGCTCTTTTGCAAGCTCCGCTTTTACAGCCACTCGTTGCTGCGCAGAAATAATGGCATTTGCCTTAATTCGTTCAGCATCAATTTGCTCTTTAATTTTTAGCTTTTCAGATTCAGCACGTTGCTTAGCAATTGCTTGTTCACCTAAAGCCACTTCAGTACGTGCTTGTTGCTCAGCTTTTTTAAGATTTTGACGCGCTAGTGCTTCATCAGCAGCTGCTTGCTTTTGGGCTTCAAGGCGAGCATTTACTTTGCTTTCGTAGTCAATATCAATAATGCTGGCATCAACTACTGTAATACCGTAAGCGCCTAAAATAGGTGCGTTACGCAATGTATTACCTTCATCGTCCACTTTAATATTAATAGTGACACGTTGCTGTTTACTTAAATTACCTAAATCGTCAGATTTATCGCGCTCACCGGTACTAATAATTTGTTCAGTAACAAAAATACCGTTGGTTAATTGATCAGCAAAATCTTGGCTTAATTGACCATTACCACCAGAGTAATGTTGCTCTACCGACATCATACGCGCCGACGCTTTTACATTTTCAGTGGTTGCACGCATTAATAAATTAGATATTAATGTTTCTTGTGAACCAAACTCTTCGTGTATTTTAAGTAAACCACGTAGAGCACCCGACTCAGCTGCTGGTACATTGCCTGGTAACCTAAAACGAGAAACACCTCGTGCGCCGCCCGTTGTGGTATCTAAAAATCGAATTGGTATTAACGGCACGATTGCGCTTGCTGTTGCACCGGCATCGCCCGTAAAATTAATCGAAATTACTTTTTTATAAGCAGATGTACTACCAAACGCTTTTAAATAAGGGCCGGCTTGATTTATTACGGTTAAGTTACCTGTAAAAGCCGATTGATGTACTAAACGCTCATCGGCTTCATTCCACGAAACAACTTGCGATGTAAGCGTTGCAATTACCGCCAATACAACAACAATTGATGACACTATAATTACATTACGACGACCAAACCGACTCATAAATGAGTCACTTTTTACTGCTGGGACTGCTTTTTCGCTATCCATTTTTATTACTCTCCATGTTTAATTTCTTTTTAACAAAGTAAATAATTTCCTGTTCACTCAAATGTGCGCAAAAGCTACCAGAGCGATGTAACTCAACAAATGTTGCAAGGATTTCTTCTTTACCTTTAGCTGTTTTATCTTGGTTTTCTTGTGTTTGATTTTTTTCTGTTAGTTGAGTGATTAAATCATCCACTATCGTGTCTTTATCAAACAGTACGTTGTATTCCTTGGATTTTCTTACCCGACTTTTATGTACATTGCTGTAAATTACATAAAGTGCAACGCATAAAATAATAACAAGTAAACTTAACCCTATAATATAAAAAATCATAAGCTCTACTTAAATTAGTTTAAATACTTAATGAGCAATAACAATTGTAAGCATTGCTTAACAAATGTTAACCCAGTAATTTTACAGTAAACCCGAGTAAAAAACAGATTAAAAATAGTGTTCATCAGGTATATAGTAAAAACCGCACGTAAAAGTAAGCTTTTCAAACAAAAAAATGCCAGTCAGTTATTAACTGACTGGCATTAAACTAATATTTATTAAAGTGCTTTTTACATTATTCGCATTGCACCCAATCAATACCATTTTCACCGCACTCATGCAGCATTGTTCCATCTTCTTGGCGAGTATCTCTAAACCATTTCCCTTCAATCGTTTTAATAATACGTACGTTGTCTGTGGTTTTATATTTACGCCAAAAGCTAGCATCAATAGATGTTTCGTCATCAAACTTATAAGGCATAGCAGCGAGTACAGTAACTAAATCTTGAGTTTCTAAATCAGCAGCTTTGTCTTTAACATTTACCCAATTAGATAATGTTTGAAAGTCGGCATTTTCCTCTCTAAAGGCAAAGTCAGTTTGGTAAAACGATCCCGACTCAGTATAGCTAATGCTAAAACCTCGCTCGAACGGTGTATCTAAATTAGCACTAACGCATTCATCTGCTGTTGGGAAGTTAACCGATGGACTTGTATTATCAACGCCATAAAGCACATTGCTTTGCTCAAAACTAACGTTCTCAATGCTAGAGCATCGGTAAGTACGATCGGCGTTAATGGAAACATCGTCTCTAACTGTTAATTTTCCATTTAACGATTCTTCGCCCCAAGGCGTATCTGTTGAATCCAATCGAGACAAAATAACGTCAATTTTGTCGAGTTCGTCTGTATTTTGAAGCTTTACTTGCTCATAAATAAGTTCAGCGCCTGCAAAAATAACTTTATCGCGGTACCATGCATTTTCAAATCCATACTCTGCATCTTTTGCTGTGTCCTGGTAAATCACTGCTCTTACTTCTTCTGCATCAGGAAACTGAGCATCTAGCTCTTGCTTGAATTTATAGGCCGCTTTTAACCCCTTAACAATTGCTTGTGCTCTGTCGTAAGCGTCGCTGTCGTTAGTAGCGATAAAATCTGAGTAAATTTGCTCTGTCGACAAATTATAATGCGCAACCAAGTTTTGCATAACATTTGTTATTTCGCTTTGAAGGTTTGCAAGTAGCTCAGTATTTTCTTTAAGTGCATCACAACTTAAATTATTGTTACCACTTTTTTGTAATTGAAGGCTCAACTGTTCCCAAATAACGGTTGTTAAAGGAGATATATTTCGAATATCTTCATCAGTCAAAGCCTCAATTGAGGGCGGAAATGACATTTGATACGCTTGTGTTACCTCTCCTAAGTCCTCGTCAATTGCACCAACTGGTACATCAACATACATAGTTGAATACGGCACACACAGCGCCTGCTCTTCTGTAAAATTAAAACTATAATTACCCGATTCTTCAGAGACTACAGAAGGTTCTGTTTGCTCGTCAAAAATACCATCGCCATCAATATCTAGCCATACTATTGCACCAGATACATAGCCATCAATAACCTTTCCAGTAAGAGAGATGGTGTTAACTTCTACTGGGTCTACCTTCACTGGGTCTGCATTGACTACTACAGACTCTGCAACGGGCTCTGCAACACTCGCTTTATCATCGCCGCCACATCCAACAAGGCCTAGCGTAAACGCTAATGAAATAGCTAACTGACTTTTTTTAAAAAACATACAAAGACTTCCTTTTTTGTACTTTAATTATTATTAAAAATCATATTATTATAAATTAAATAAATTATTTTTATAAAAAATAAGTAATACCAATCTGCTTATATATGGGATCTATTTAACGTTAAGAAAATTACGCTAGAACGATGCAAAAATTTTTGTATCTAGTTGTCATAAATAAAAAATTTTTAACGACGTTACAGTGCAATTTAATTCGTTAAAATGCTCAAAGATTTATGCAGGTTGGTATAAATTTAAACAACAGAAATTTATTGAGTTTTTATGGGGGGATGGCAACAAGTTAACATGCCCTGTACCTACATCATTACATGGAATGTTAATTTAAGCACTTACATTTGTTAATTAACCTAAACTCTGGTTAAGATACTTACTAAGACATTGAATTATAATGATATTTAATTTTATTTTCTCTAGCCAGAAATTTTCAGTGGAAACAAGACGAATTTACGCGTCAATAGCTGGCCTATTGCAAGTAAATTCAACGCAGTTAGCGCTGAAAATAGCTGCTCGAGATAGATTTACTATCCAGAGTTCAGATTAATTAAGCACAACGAGAAGGAGCTGTTACTTTCTAATTCAGGCTATATGTACCTAAAGTTAGAAGGTTTGCATAGTAGGTGGTTTTTGTAAACGAATGTGTTTTAAATGCAAAACCCCACATTAAGTAATACCTAACGTGGGGTTTTGTTATTCTCGAAAACATAACAGCCCATCAATGGCTATAAAGTTATTATTAAAGAAC
>NZ_BADY01000124.1:0-2029 GCF_000241185.1 Pseudoalteromonas sp. BSi20495 | reverse complement strand
GACACCAGAAGAATCAGACCATACCAGTGCTCAAGTACGGCTAATATGCGCAAAAGAAGGCAAGCAGCCAAAACAATTACTCCGCTTTGCAGGCATGCCACGTCAAATCATGCCAAAAGGGCTACCCTTTGAGCTTAAATCGTACCTTGAACTTGTTGAGTTAACAGGGCGTTGTATACGAGAAGACAAACGAGGGTATATTGAGAGTATACAGTTACCCTTACTCGAAAGAGTCAATATTTCCTCTGAAAACTGGTTGAAACTCACCACACAATTTACACGCGTATTTCATGGTGCAGTAGGCAGACCAATCTCACAAGCAAGTTATTGTGAAAATTTAAACAGAAAACGGCGATCAAATATTAGTAACTGCGAGAAGTTACTCGCATAAAACGTACGACTTGGCAAAAAATGAACACTGCATCATGCAGCGTATTTTCATGCGCCTAATTTAGACTTAAGAGTACAAATAACTTATTTACTGGATGAAATGAAAGTAACGCATTAGGGGCTGTTGATCTTTGTTTGAATTTTGTGCGCAAGCGATAATCTCGTATAATTTACTTCGCCAAAAACAAACCTTACGAGATTACCATGCCCCGATTAATGCTCACTGATAAGTTGTGGTCGAAGCTAAAATCAATTTTGCTTGAAGATAGAGTTTATAACAAGCTTGAACACAGACAAACGATGGAAGGAATTTTATATCGCTTACGTGTTGGTTGCCCATGGCGTGACCTCCCTGAGTGTTTTGGTTTATGGAATACTATTTACCGCCGATTTCTACTTTGGTCTAAAAAAGGAATATTAATAAGGTTGTTCAAATCATTATCCGCCAATAGTGACACTGAGTGGGAATTCATTGATGGCAGTTATGTTAAAGCACACCAACACAGTACAGGTGCTGCGTCTCAACAAGAACAAGCGATAGCATTAAGTCGTGGCGGTAATACAAGTAAAATTCATTTAGCTGTTGATAGTTATGGCTTACCAATTGAATTTATTATTACAGGCGGCGATGTTCATGATAGTAAAGTGGCAAATGAACTGATTGAATTATTGCCCGAAGGCGATTTTGTTATCGCGGACAAAGGCTATGATAGTGAAGTCATTAGAAATAAGGTTCGAGAGAGAAACTCAAGCCCAGTGATCCCTAGAAAGAAAAACTCAAAAACAGGTAATGGTGATATTGATTGGTGCTTATATAAATATAGGCATTTAGTTGAAAATGCCTTTGCAAGGCTAAAGCACTTCCGTGCTATAGCGACAAGGTACGATAAATTGAAATTACAGTTTGGGAGTATGTTAGCGCTGGCATGTGCAATGATTTGGCTACCAATGTGAAAGATCAACAGCCCCTAGTAAAAGATAAATTTTTAACCTAAAAAGTAAATCTAATAATACACCCTTGCTTGTTGATTTAGAGTGGCTGTCTAGTTACCACTTGTTATTAACCTAAAAAGTAAATCTAATAATACACCCTTGCTTGTTGAATTAGAGTGGCTGTCTATCTGTTTTACTCTACAAACTTAATCTCAAAAGATAAACATACTCTAACGACTTGGAGTCGCTATTAAATCAAGCTATAACGAACATTGCTTGTTCCTATTATTGCGCCTTAACAATCAGTAAGTTATCCTCTTAAATTAAACAAACGTTATTAGCGCTGGGTTAGGCCAGAGTATTGCTTTGTATAAATAGCTGTATAAGGCATTTTTTTAATCGACTATTAAGCATGTTCACTTTCTTTAATGTGGTTGTACTAAGTTAGAATTAAGTGAGTTACTTATTTTTAGCTCGCTTTAAAATAAGTTAGTCGTCGTATTTTTGTGAAGATTTACCCGTGTTTACCATTTATAAGTTGGTGAAGCTGCAGCATGAATGCATAACATGGGGTGTATTTTGATTAGTCCTAGGGGGATTTACTCTTTGTTACCAACAGGGATGTAAGGCAGAAGCAGTCTTTACTTTGGATAACTAACAGTGACACCCACCCTAATTTTTGCACTTTTCGAAGTTAGAGGCTAGT
>NZ_BADY01000125.1:0-128 GCF_000241185.1 Pseudoalteromonas sp. BSi20495 | reverse complement strand
TCCAGTGCTATTTATTTTAATAGTAGCGTTTTAATTTACATGTGGGTGATTAGCTCAGTTGGGAGAGCATCGCCCTTACAAGGCGAGGGTCACTGGTTCAAGTCCAGTATCACCCACCACATATAAAA
>NZ_BADY01000126.1:0-429 GCF_000241185.1 Pseudoalteromonas sp. BSi20495 | reverse complement strand
CCTATTATTATGTTAATAGTCGCGTTTTAAAATTTAATATGGGTCGTTAGCTCAGTTGGGAGAGCATCGCCCTTACAAGGCGAGGGTCACTGGTTCAAGTCCAGTACGACCCACCATTCCTAGAATGGTGCATATTAAAATGTAATTTGGGTGATTAGCTCAGTTGGGAGAGCATCGCCCTTACAAGGCGAGGGTCACTGGTTCAAGTCCAGTATCACCCACCAAATTACATCAAGCGGTTAATTGATAACAAAGAATTAAATAACAGGCATACCTATTATATGTGGGTGATTAGCTCAGTTGGGAGAGCATCGCCCTTACAAGGCGAGGGTCACTGGTTCAAGTCCAGTATCACCCACCACATATAAGTACCATTAGATAACTCCTTTAATAATAACTTCTCTAGTAATAACTCTTTCTTCCCATATT
>NZ_BADY01000127.1:0-934 GCF_000241185.1 Pseudoalteromonas sp. BSi20495 | reverse complement strand
GACATGGTCAACTAAATTCAGTCACCCTAGTTAAGAAACCATATCTAATGTTTCGATTCGTTCTTCAAAGTCATTTGGGCTTTGATAATTTAAGTACGAATGTAAGCGACGACTGTTGTACCACATACAGATGTAATTCATTACATCCTGTTGAGCCTCATAACGCGTTGGGTAGTTTTTCCAATGCACGCGCTCTTGCTTCAAACTACCGAAGAAGCTTTCTGCAACAGCATTATCCCAGCAACAGCCTTTCTTACTCATGCTACCAATGAAGTCATTTGACTTGACCAATTTACGATATTGGTGGCTTGCATATTGAACCCCTTGATCTGAATGGATAATTAACCCTGTTTTGGGCTGGCGTTGCCACATCGCCATAGTCAGTGCGTCACAGACAAGCTGCGCTTTCATTCGTGAGCCCATGCTCCAACCAACGACTTTGCGCGAATATAAATCAATCACTACCGCCAGATACAACCAACCTTCTGCAGTCCAAACATAAGTGATATCTTGTACCCAGGCTTGATCAGCTGCTTCAACGTTGAAGTTTTGCTCAAGTACATTGGGATAAATAGGCTTATTATGCTCACTATTCGTTGTCACTTTGTATCTCTTTTTATAACGCACCCAGACATTTGCCTCTTTCATTAGCTGTGCTGTTTTGTAACGACTCACCGGAAAACCGAGTGCATTTAAGACTTTCTGAATACGCCTTTCACCGTAAGTATTATCACTGAAGTGCGCTATGTCCTTGACACAATCAATCATTTCTTGATGTGTTGGATCCTCTGATTTAGTTGAGAATCGCTTTTGATAACTATAGTAATTGTTACTTTTTACACCCAGTATTCGGCACATTGTCGCCACAGGCCAGGTCTTCTTGTATTGGGTTATGAACGAATATTTCACTTCGTTTCTTTGGCAAAGAAGACCG
>NZ_BADY01000128.1:0-19149 GCF_000241185.1 Pseudoalteromonas sp. BSi20495 | reverse complement strand
GTACCTGAAATTTATAAAAACTAAACAAATTGTGCCTTGTAATAACTTCGGGCATTATTAACACAACTTTAGCCACTTTAGGTTTAGCTATGATCCAATTCATATTGCTATCAGTTTGCGCGGCAGTTCCATTTTTGACCTTGGCACAAAGTACAACAGTGTATAAGTGTGTAATTAAGGGCGTTACTACCTTTAGCCAAACGCCTTGCGCTAAAGATGCACAAGTTATTACTCTTAAAGATATAAACGTAATTGAAGCATATAAAAGCTCTACGCCCTATAAAGGTATTAGCGACACCTCTGTGGATGACTACTTAGAGGTTCAACAAATAGAGCGTGAAATAAAGCGTCTTGAGCTATCTATTGCTCAAAGCCAAAAAGAATACGCAGCTAAAAAACAGCAGATAGATTACATGACTCAAGATAAAGCCAATCGTTTAGGCGCTTCGTCTATTGCTGATGCTATCGCAACTAAAACAAATTCGTTAAAGCAAGCTTACGACGCATCAATTAATCAAATGCAGCAAAAAATAGAGTCATTAAAACAAAGACAGCAGCAGCTTAGCCAAAACCCTTAAGTGCTCGTTTTACTATCGAAATAAACTGCTCAACGTCTTCTCGGGTATTATAAATATGTGGCGATACTCGTATCCCAAATTTACGAGCATCTACACTGACTTTCGCTTTATTAAGCTCTGTAAGTAAATAGTCTTGCTGCTTATTAAAAAATAAAATAACAGTCCCGCTGCATTTATCACTACCCATAGGTGATGCAACATATTCAGCTAGTTGCTCATGAATAAGCGTAAGCATAGCTAAATTATGCACCCTTACCTTGTGAGCAGTTAGCTCTGCAAAGTAATTAATGCTATTTGCAGCGATAATATAAGGCGCTACAGAAGGTGTTCCACCCCAAAACTTAAGCGCACTGCTGTTATATTCAAAATTATTAATATCGAACTCAAATGGATTTTGATGCGAAAACCACCCCACATCTTTAGGCTCACAGAACTTTATTTGGTTTTTGCTAACCCATAAATAAGCTGCACCTGGGCCACCACATAACCATTTGACGCTCGAGCCAATCATAAAGTCAGCATCGAGTATGCTTAAATCAAGCGGTATAACACCCGCTGACTGAGCGACATCAACTATTGACAGACTATTAGTTAATTTACTTATAGCTACAATATCGTATACCGGCGCCTGTACACCCGTATTTGAATATACATGACTTATAAAAACTAAATCGATATCGCAAGTTATATAACGTTGCCAAACACTAATATCAGTTAGGTTTTCGTGCTCTGGTATAAACATAATTTGTGCGCACTCTGGCAACGCTTTTTGCATTGCAAAACCCATGCTCGGAAAATCACTTTGCGCCATAAGCACTTTACAATTTTTTTGCTGTAATCGAGGGTGCGACATAAGCAACTTTGTTAAGCCACTTGATAAATTAACCTGAGGACAAAACTGCGAACTAGGCGCATTAAATAACTTACCAAGCGCGGTAGTAAATTGCTCAACTGAGGGCAGCCATTGTTGCCAAGGTTCTTTATTTGAGCTCTCCCACGGTAAAAAGTAGTGCTGTGCTAAATATTGCTGTGTATTTTTAAGAGGACGCCCTACCGAGTGGTTTAATAAATAACAGCCATCTGCCATACAAAAATCATTTTTAAGCATGCTATTTAACCCATTCTTTAAGTGTATTTAGATCGCCAAAACGTGTTTTTATATCATCGCGTTTGGCACTAGCTCGCCTATCTCTTAATTTTTCGAGCGAATCAAGTAATACATGAAGCGGCGGACCACTTGCTGTTACCTTGCTCATATGCTGCTGTTGCATATTTTTTGAAGGCTGAGCAATAAATTTTTCAACCAATTGATTATGATGACCGACTGCGGTGTCGCCATGTAATTTACACACTTGAATAAATAACGTTGCGTGATTTTTAAACCAATCTGTATTTTTATATTGCTCTGCTTGTAAAAAGTCATCCATAAAGCTTTGCATACGCATGGCTTCTCGTAGGATTTGTTGATCCTCCGGCATCATATATAAAAACTTATCCACCAGCATTTGCGAGTAACTAGGTTCATTTGCGCTACAAAGCCCTAGTAACATATCAATCACGTTAATACCTGCAAAGTCACCAGCATTTGCACCTCTGTAAACCTCTTTACCTACACGGTACGGTTTATAATAAGGGCGAACGCAGTTAAAAAAGCGATCTGTATCGAGCTCAGAATAAAGTGCATTATTTGACTCAGTTACATCTATAAGCGCTTGTTTAGCTACTTTTAATAACTCACCACACAAGGGGTGTGAAATACCTAACGGCAATATTTTTAATAAAGCATCACTTGCACGTTTATAGGCCAAAATACCTTGAGTGTTGTAATCAATAAATAGCTTTTCATCAGGTAAATTAGTAAATCGTTTATAAATACCGTTAAGTGCTTTGTTATGAGAAGTTAAGTGGGCGGTAGCAAAACGAGGGGTTACGCCAATGGATGCGCCTATATGCATAGCAAGCGCTGAGGCTTCAATTAGCGGGGAAGTAGTTTCTCTGCTTGGCTCAGTAATTTCATGGCGCCTACACGCCGCCATAAATAATCCTACGTTACCGAGTAAGTCAAAAGCACTATCAAAGCCTTGATCTGTGTTTCCCTCGGCTAATAAATTGCTAATTAATGCGTTGCCTTCTTTTTCTAACTGTTGCTTTAAGGCCTCACCTATTCCTTCTACATTTGCTTTATCTGTTTGTTGCCAATAGAGCTGCTCAAGTTCACTATTTAAAGTGACAAATCCTGTTCGTATCCATTGATCGAAAATAGCGGTATGTGTGTTCATTGTTGTGCTCTATTATTTTTATAATTAAATGCTAACAGAGTTTAATGAGAGTAAAACGCCAAAAAAAATAGTAAAAACCATAATATTTAGCAATAATCACTACAAATATAAAGATAATTAATGAAAGCCGATAACGATGTTAGATAGAAAAGATCAGCAATTACTCATCGCACTGCAAAGCCAAGCCCGCATGTCAGTTTCAGACTTGGCTAGCAGCATTAATTTGTCTGATACACCTTGCTTAAGGCGTATAAAAAAGCTCGAACAAGAAAACATTATTACCGGCTACCACGCAGCTATAAATCCTAAAGCACTTAACCTTAATGTGCTGGTGTATGCGTTTGTGAGGCTAAGCCAAAACTCGGTAAGTGCTGCTGAGCAATTTGAACACCATGTAGAAAAATTACCACATGTATTAGAGTGTTGTGTAATATCAGGAAGCTATGATTATCTATTAAAAATTATTGCACACGATCTTGAGAGCTATGAGAGATTTGTAAAACATCAATTAGGTGGTTTAAGTTGCATTGCTAATATAGAATCAACTGTCGTGTTAAAGCAGTCATTTAGCAAAAAGCAGTTACCATTATAAAAATTCCGCAAATAACTTACTGTTAGCTATACTGATATTTAAAAAATGAGAATAATAATCGCTTGGACCTTATGTGAAAAATTTTAACTCAAAATATCACTCTTTTATTTTTTACATAATTTTTGCCTTTGCATACTTCTTAGTCGGCATTGCACTCACTAAACTTGCTTTTAACTCACAAATAATTCCTATTTGGTTACCCGCCGGTATTGCTTTAGTGGGATGTTATATATGGTGGTGGCGATTTATTCTGCCATTATTTATAGCTTCTATAGCTTTTAATCTTAATGTTTTTAATAACTCAGTCCATGAAATGGTACTCATTGGCAACTCATTTAATGAGGCGATGTACATCTCTTTTGGTGTTGTAATACAGGCAATGGTAGGTGCGGCGCTTTTAAAATTTTGGTTGGGCCATCCGTTACGCTTTAAAAAACGCAAAAATATCATTTATTTTATTGTTGTAGTAGCCATTTTAGTGAGCTTAATTTCGGCTAATTGTGGTGTATTTGCACTGAGTGAATTCAACCCTGTTTACAGTATTGATAATCACTGGAGAAATGTTACTTACTGGTGGCTTGGCGATACTTTAGGCGTTTTAATTGCCACTCCATTGTTACTGTCTCTGCTACCACAAAAGTCGAATCAATATAATATATCTGTATTACCGACTCTTGCAGTATGTTCAGTTTTATTTGTCTCGGTTGCCGTTACAACTCAATTGTATGACCGAGAAAATCGTATCAATACGATTAAAATTGCTGAGCGTGAAGTTCACGTTATAGAAAATAGCTTATATAGGTACACAAATCGCAGTATTATTGCCGTGCAAAGTTTAGCGAGCCAAGTCCAATCATCATCGAAATTAAATCAGCAAGACTTTTATTCTTATGCAAGCCAACTACTCAAACAACATTCATTTATTAAAGCTTTATCGTGGAATGTAAAAATAGACCAAGATCAGCGCAATGCTTTTACTGAAGAAATCTCAAATATTTATCATTTAGATATTGATATCGTAGGTAAACCACTTGAGGATAATGACCCTCTCGTTATTGTTAAATATATTGCACCTTTTAACGGTAATCAAAAAGCGATTGGATTTAATGTCTTTTCAAATTCAGATAGAAAAGCATCATTACTCAACCCTGCCATTAAATATTTACCTATTAGCACTAAAATAATCCAACTGGTGCAAACCAAAGAGCCAAGCCCAGCTTATTTATTATTTGCGCCTGTGTACTCTCAAAGTATGAGTGGAGAAAAAATTAAAGGCTATGCCACTGGTGTGTTTTTAGTGCGCAGTATGATTGAACAAGCTATTTCTGAGCAACAATCAGACATGTTCTCGATTGGTATTTATGAAGATATAAACGAGCCTCCATTTTATACTAATTACTCAAAGAACCTCGACCAAGCACAAGGCAGTCGCCCAATGTCATTCAATGTCGACTTTGGTGGGCAACAATGGGTTGTAAAACTATCACTAAAAGAAAAGTTTTTATCACAGCACAATAGCCAACTCACTTTATTATTACTTATACTCCAAGTGGCCGTATGCTCATTAATTTTGATGGTATTGCTACTATTTAATCAGCAGCAAATTGCGCTGACTCGCCAAGTAGCTGAGCGCACTTACTCTCTAGTACAAGCTAAAAAGCAATCTGATTTAGCTAACCAAGCTAAAAGTCAGTTTTTAGCGAATATGAGTCATGAAATACGTACGCCGTTAAATGCTGTAATTGGCTTTTCGTCTCTGGCGCGTAAAGAAGATAACGCAAATACACTCATTGGCTATTTGGATAAAATAAACTCATCTTCAAAAAGCTTGTTAAATCTAATAAACGATATTCTCGATATATCAAAAATAGAATCACAACGCTTAGTTCTTGAATATATCCCATTTGATTTAAATGCACTTGTACAGCGTATTAATACCATGTTTGAACAAAGCGCTATAAATAAAGGCCTTGATTGGAAAATTAACTGTAAATTACCAGCCGACACATGGTTTATTGGCGATTCTATGCGGATAGAGCAAATACTGCTTAACTTATGCAGTAATGCTATTAAATTTACAAAAAAAGGCAGCGTTACACTAAATATCGATACCGAGTTTGTATCTACCAATGAAGTAAAAATAACAATTAACGTTGTTGATACTGGTATGGGCATTAAATCAAACCAACATAACAAACTGTTTAATGCGTTTACTCAGGCCGATAGCTCTACTTCACGGCAGTTTGGAGGGACTGGCCTTGGTTTAACCATCGCTAGAGAGCTGAGCCAATTAATGAACGCCCAAATAACGTTGCAAAGTGAATTAGAGCAGGGATCTACTTTCACATTTGAGATACAGCTAGAAACAACAGAGCCAGAAGAACTCCCAACCATAACGACTGCAAATACCAATGCTGCATCTTTAAGTATTCTTGTTGCAGAGGATAATCCTGTAAATCAAATGGTCATTAAAGCAATGCTTGGGTCGCTAGGTATTGTGCCGCACATTGTTGAAAATGGTGAGCTGGCGGTCAACATTGTAAAAGAACAACATTTTGACTTAGTGCTTATGGATTGCCAAATGCCCATAATGGATGGCTATAGAGCCACGGCACTGATCAGGCAATTTAAAACAGACGAAGAGCTCCCTATCATTGCTTTAACCGCCGACGTTATGCCAGAGGATAAAGCACATGCACAAGCCGTTGGATTTAACCAGCATCTTGCAAAACCGCTTGAACTCAGTAAGCTAACCGAGTGTCTTGTCCAATATGCAGAAGTTAATGAACAATAGTGGTTTAATTTTAAACATATTTTTTGGTTTTATTTTAAGTGTTTTTTCGCATATTGTTGTCGCTCAAAATTGTATATCGCAGGCGAGCGACTTCAAATTTATAACAAAAAGTAAGCAACAAGGCTTATTACGCTTTGAAAATGAGCACAATCACCAGCGTTTTAATTACCACGCCCTTTTACCATTCAATCATTACTTAGATTATGCGTATAAACATATAAATAAAGCCAATCCCCGTGCAAATATGCCATGCCCCGTTATTACACAAACGTATCAGCAATTAGTGACACAAGGTACGCGAAAATCAGACCCTACTATTGTAGATATTATTGCCCCTTTTGAGCTTACGCATCCAAGCAGTAATAAAGTTGCACTATTAATCCACGGGTTAACTGACTCACCCTTTACGTATCACGATTTAGCACAAGTGTATTATCAGCAAGGCTATACCGTGCGTACTATATTATTACCAGGGCATGGAAGTGCCGCAAGTGCTTTACTCAATGTAGAGGTTAGCCAGTGGCAACAGGCAATCAAGTACGGAGTTGAGCGATCGATGCAAGACTTTGATGAGGTGATACTTGCAGGTTACTCTACCGGTGCAGCGTTACTTATTGATTACGCAACCAAACACACTGTTTCGCCTAAAATTAAAGCGCTTATGCTTTATTCTCCCGGCTCTGAGCCGCATAATAAGTACGGCTGGATAGCAAAGTGGATTGATGCCATACCCTTTATTAATTGGATAGATAAAGACGCCGATGTAGACTTTGCTAAGTATGAATCATTTCCTTTAAATGCAGCTGCCGCTTCATACGATGCAATGTCACTTGCAAGCGTAAGTAGTTTAAACAAACGCCCTGCACTTAAATTGCCTATTTTTAGTGTACTTTCCGACATTGATACCACGATAGATACGCGTGCCACGCTAAAATTATTAAGTGCGTTACACAAAGGTAATTCAGTAAAATATAAGCCGCTCGATACTTTAGTACTTTATGGAAGCACTGATATTTTACCGCCAGACTTTGCTAGTGACTACACAGTAAATAATCCGCAGTGCACAACGCCTCAGTGTAAAAAAGTTCATGGTATGTCGCATATTGCTGTTGTTAACTCACCGCAAAATCCACATTATGGAATTAACGCAACCTATCGTAATTGTGGCAGCTTTATTAACGATGAGTCCCTGTACAAAACATGTAAAACAACAACAAATCCACAACTAGGAGAGCGTACAAGCGCCAACTTAAAACACTATCCGGCTTTACAACGCTTAACTTATAATCCTCATTTTACCGAGCTTAAAATGCAAATTAGTACGTTTATTAAAAATGTAGAACAGCTTAGAACAACTACAAGGTAAGTAGTCATGGGAACGTTTTCGCACCAATGGTTTAGCAGTATTAATGAGATTGATCAGGCGCAGTGGCAACGTTTATTTGGTGATGAACCATTTACTCAACATGCTTTTTTATATGCCCTTGAACAAAGCCAATGCGTAACACAAAAAAGTGGTTGGCAGCCCCATCACCTCGCTATTTTTGAAAGTGATACGCTCGTTGCACTTGCACCTGGGTATTTAAAAAGTCATTCATACGGCGAGTATGTATTTGACTGGGCATGGGCTGAGGCATACGAAAAACACGGTTTAGAATATTATCCCAAGTGGCTATCTGGCATTCCCTTTAGCCCTATTGAAGGTAAGCGTATTGCTATCGAGCACGCTAACCCAAATGCGGTGTATCAGTATATTACAGAGCAACTTAGCATACACAGTGCTGAGCAAAAGTGGTCGGGTTGGCATGTTAATTTTTGCGACCAAGCCCAAGCGACTTCATTAACTGAGCAACACGCCATGTTAAGAGTGGGTGTGCAATTTCAGTGGTTTAATAAAGGTTTTGAAACCTTTGACGACTTTTTGCAAATACTTAGCTCACGAAAACGTAAGTCACTTAAAAAAGAGCGAGCTAAAATAGCGCAACAAAATATTGATATTGAATGGCTGCAAGGAACGCAAATTACGCCCGAGATAATGCAATTGTTTTGTGAGTTTTATCAGCGTACCTACTTAAAGCGTTCTGGTCATTTGGGCTATTTAAATATGGAGTTTTTTACGCTTTTACATGCCTTAATGGCTAATAATCTCGTTATTATGCTGGCCAAAAGAGACGATAACGTGATTGCTGCAACACTCAGTTTAGTAGGTAAAAATACGCTGTATGGGCGCTACTGGGGAGCAAGTGAGGAAGTAGATTCGCTTCACTTTGAGTTGTGTTATTACCAAGGTATTGAGTTTGCAATAAAATATAAACTCAACTGTTTTCATTCGGGTGCACAAGGTGAGCACAAAATAGCACGCGGATTTGAACCCGTACTTACCTACTCTGCTCACCATATTGTTGATGGCGATTTCAGTAATGCAATAAGCGACTACTTAAAGCGTGAACGCGGCCATATTGATATATATAAAGAGCAATGTAGCTCATTACTGCCGTTTAAAAACGAGTAACTGATTATTTGCAGGCATGGCAGTATCGCTAATAAGCGTAAGCCCTGCTTGCTTAGCTAGTTGTTCAACTGCTTCAAAATCTCTTATTCCACTTAACGGATCGCGCTCTGTTAAAAAGGCACTAAAGTCATCATTACTTGGGCTGGTAAATTCATCTTGGTATTTGAATGGCCCATAAATACACAACATACCGTCGCTATTTAAGTGACGTTTAACACCGTCAAAAAAACGTTCAACTAATTGCCAACTTACAATATGAAATGTGTTTGCAGTATAAATAGCGTCAACCTTATCTATTGGCCACTCATTATTTAAATCAAGCTCAAGTGGTGCATGTAAATTAGTTAAATTAGCTTCGTGGTGCCATAAATTAATCCCTTCGTGGTTTATAGCGCGATCACTTGTATGCCATTGTAAATGTAGTAATTGTTCTGCAAAAAACACACTATGCTGGCCGGTTCCTGAGCCTATTTCAAGCAATACTTTCGTTTTATTAAGTACCTGAGTAAGCACTTTTAAAATAGGCTTTTTGTTATTTTCGCAAGCTTGTGAGAAAGGTTTAGCCATTACTTTGCACCAAATGAGAAGCATATTGCACAACAATATCGCAAATTGCTAATTTTGGGTAACTAAAATTGTATCGAGTATTTATAAAGACTATTAAATTCATAACACTACAACTAATTTAAGGCAGTGGTATGTATTATGCTTTAGTTATATTAACCCTTACTTGGGTTAATTTATGATTTAATTAATAGGAAAATATTATGCATACTCCCTCTTATACAGCTGTAGATGCAGCTGTTGCTATAATTGAAAAAACCACCGACGATCATAGTTATGCCGTTGATATGAGAGCTACAGTAATCGATTTACTTTCGCATCCTAAACATAATCAAAAGGCGATAACAAAACATGAAACAGATCAGATATTTATTCTTGGCTACAATTAAAACTCAAATTAATATCGCAAATAATTTTAATAATAACTGTTTACACTGAAACCGATTAAATGTAATGATAACTATTATCGTTAACTTGAGTCGGTTTTTTTATGTCTTCAAATCATGCACAGCATCGTTACCATCAAGAACTCTCTTGCCATTGCTTAAGACCCGGCCTGCATGCACCCATGCTCGTTGCCGATTACATAGAAACCGCCCTAAACGTCGCCAAAAACTTTGAACAACAGCGAAATCCTTTGCTTCAAGAGTTTTATCTTAGGCGCACACACCATGAAATTATGAACAAAATGTGCGACCCTCTTATCCATAATGCTATTCGTAAGCAATGTTTAGAGCAGTTATACAAACCATTATTAGCATTGAAACGGTTTTATAAAGTGCATAACAATACTGCACAATTTTTAATACTGGAGCGTGAAGCTCGTATTCTTAGCCACGAATTCAACCCTTTTTAAGGAGCACACTTATGAGCAACTTTAGAACAGAATCAGACAGCATGGGCGAGCTACAAGTACCTACTGATGCGCTCTATCAGGCGCAAACACAACGAGCAGTTAATAATTTTGCCATTAGTGGCTTACCTATGCCAAAGCAATTTATAACTGCACTGGCTTATATAAAACAAGCCGCTGCACAAAGTAACTGTGAGCTAGGCCATTTAAGCAAAGCTAAAGCCGATGCAATTGAGCAAGCTTGCCAAAGTATTATTGATGGTGAACATGTTGAGCATTTTCCCGTTGATATTTTTCAAACAGGTTCGGGCACAAGCTCAAATATGAATGCCAATGAAGTTATTGCAACGCTTGCTAGCCGGATAGGCAATGAAAGCATTCACCCTAATGATGATGTAAACATGGGGCAAAGCTCTAACGATGTAGTACCTACTGCTATCGCACTCAGTAGCGCAATAAATGTAGTGTACGAATTACTTCCTTCGCTTGAAAATTTATCGCAAAGCCTAGAAAAGAAAAAAGCTGAAGTAGGCCATATAGTTAAAACGGGCCGTACGCATTTAATGGATGCAATGCCTGTAACGTTTGATCAAACACTCAGTGCATGGCAGTCACAAGTTAATCATGCCGCAGCAGGAATTAGACATAGCTTAGAGCGTGTATGCGAACTTGCACAAGGCGGTACAGCTGTTGGAACAGGAATAAATGCAGACCCTAAGTTTGCAGCCAAATTTGCAGAAAATCTGAGTGCCAATGTAGGCATTAGATTTACGCCTAGTAGTAACTTTTTTTATAATATAGGTTCACAAGACGCCATCGTCGCGCTTTCGGGGCAATTAAAAGTACTCGCTGTAGCACAAATGAAAATAGCGAATGACCTACGCTGGATGAATTCAGGACCACTTGCGGGCTTAGGTGAAATAGAGCTTGAAGCACTTCAACCGGGCTCGTCTATTATGCCAGGTAAGGTAAACCCAGTAATACCAGAAGCCGCAGCCATGGTAAGCGCACAAGTTATTGGCAACGACGCCACGATTACCGTAGCAGGCCAAGCGGGTAATTTTGAGCTAAATGTTATGCTGCCAGTCATTGCGTATAATATTTTACAAAGCATAGAATTACTTGCCAATAGCGCGCAGGCATTGGGTGATAAAGCCATTGCCAGCTTTAAGGTAAATCAGCCTAATATAGATAAAGCGCTCGCTAAAAATCCAATTTTAGTGACGGCACTTAATCCGGTGATCGGTTATGAAAAAGCAGCAAAAATAGCAAAGCAGGCTTATAAAGAAGCCCGCCCTATTATTGATGTAGCTGAACAGGAAACTGATTTACCACGCAGTGAACTCGAAAAGCTACTTAATCCCACCAAACTAACGCAGGGCGGACTTTAATTACTTGATTATATAGTTTTTATTGCCGTAAAAAATGCACAGTGTATGATAGTGATGAATATTTCATCACTATCAAGGTTTATTATGCGTACCCCATTGTTAGCCATACTTTTACCTCTTTGTTTAACTGCATGCTTAGATAAAACACCAGCTGAAACAGATCAAGTAACAGTCACCTCTGAAACTGAAACATCAAAGCCAGTACTTCAAAAATTACAAGAGAATACTAAAACACAAAACAAATCAGTTGCTGAAAAAATCCCGAAAGCCGATTTAAAAGAAGTTTCAATAGAAGATATCAGAGCAGCTAAAACCGAGTTAAATACACTTATTGCAGACACGCAATGTGATACAAGCACGCAATGCAGGGTAAATGCAGTGGGTAGCCGCGCATGTGGTGGACCGAGTAGTTTTATTGTGTATTCAACAAAATCAGTGTCTGAAGAGCAAGTAACAGCCTTAAGTGATAAAGTTACAAAGCTTGAAAGTAACTATAATGCACAAAAAGGGATGATGAGTATTTGTCAGCATTTAACAACGCCAAGCACGCAGTGTGTTGAAAATAAATGTGTTAAACTTGAAGGCTCAGCGGTAAGTGCATTTTAAGGATAACGTTATGAGTTGTTTATCATCGGCAATTAAACTATCAATTTTAAGCGTTGCTAGCAGCATTTTATTACTAAGTGGTTGTGCTAGCACTATAACGTCAAGCAATGAACAAAGTAAAAACTTGTCTGACTTAAACTATGAGCTGAATGACATGGTGAGTGATAATAGCTGCACCGCTAGCTTTCAGTGCAAAGTGCTTGAAGTTGGCGCCCGCGCATGCGGTGGACCGAGTAAATATGTTGTTTACTCAACACTTAACACCCCGCAAGAAAAAGCTGAAAATATTGCGCAACTCATAACAAAGCAAGAAAAAATAAAAAATGCAGCACAAGGCTTAACCGATTGCTCCCCTGTACTTGAAGTACAATCGCTGTGTATTAATCAGCAATGTCAGTCGTTTGATATAAAGTAAATCAAACTTAATTTCAGCGTTAACTTAAATACGGAATTAACGCTGAAATTACTACCACCAGTATCACGCAAATACCTGCTTTTATAATGTACTTCATGGGCATTGTTTTAAGCACCCAATACGCATAAATAAAACGTACAAAATAACTCGCCGCTGTACCAAACAACGCAAAAATAATTAAGTAAGCAATTAAAATAATATTCATAATAATCTAGTGTAACTACTTAGTTTTTTTAGTGTGAGCAATTAGTAAGTCAGCTACTTGTTGTTTTACGGCTCGCTTATCATCACTTGAGACATCAAAGCGACTGGCTAGTTGCGCAATTTCATCATCATTTAAATTAAACGATAAACGTTGACGCGTTTTTTTAGATTTTACATCTAAGCCAAGTATTTTACGGATCATATCTGACGGCGTTAGCTCTTGATCAATAGCTTGCTTTTTTATCAGCTTTTGAACTTCGCTGCTTAGATCAAATGCCATTTGCGTGGCACGTACAGCTTGTTCCTGACGTAACCACTTGTCTTTAGCATCACTCACTTAGCATCTCCGGGAAACAAGTCTACAATGTCTGACATTGGACGCATGAGCGTTAGCGATACTTCGGTTTCGCCGCCATCCCAAATTTCGATATTTAAACCAAAACCTTCATTATCTGACGCTAAGCAAATCATTTCACATGGCTCACCACCTTCTTGCTCATAACGAGGCAAAGTTTGGTTGCGGTAATCTTTATTATGGAAATAACACACATAAGGCGACTCGCTTTGTTGATAGCTTTTAGCTAAAAACTGCATAAAGCGCTCTGGTGTATTTTGCACTGTAATGTGGGTTAACGACTCTTCATCAAAAATACGCGCAAACTCATCAAGGCCAAATATCTCCTCAACTTCGTTTCGCTGAATTTTAATAGAAAAGTTAGCCCACTGCTCGCCGTCATCTTGCTCAATTTGTAAAAATACAACTTGACCACTGTTTGTCTCAAGTACAAATTCAGTATCGCTACTGTGCTGATATTGGTAAGTCTGAATACCAGTAACACGTAGCGTTTCACCTTTTAACCATGCCGGATAAGCAAATGAGTCGATAACGCTAAACATGTCGCCTTTTTTAAGCTCGCTCGGATGATTAAGTTGACGTTCTGGCTCTTTTTTAGATTTGAAAAAATTAAACATAGGAAGGCTGCCTTCTAAGCAAAAAAGGTAACTGAGAAAAACTCGGTTACCTTTTTAAAGTATAAACGTAATGGTTAGCTATTTTGCTTCGCTTTGATGCGAGCTAAAATATCAGCGCTTTTTGGACTTGTGTCACCAATGCCTGCTTCAGCCATTTTTGCTTTTAAGTCATCGCCATTTACGTCTGACTCAAGTTGTTTTGCAGCACCTAGCTGGTCGCTACGATCTTGTTGACGCTGTTTAATGCGTTCAAGTGATTGACGAGCCGATGTCATAGACGAGCTGTTTGTATTAAGCGTGCTGTTAACAGCCATTGTTGCTTGCTGTACGCTTTCAGTGGTTTTAACCATTGTAAGCTGGCGCTGATTTTCTTTAATCGATTTTTCAGCATCTTTAACTTGCTGCTTAAGCGTAACAATGTGATTGCTAAAGCCAGATAATACTTGCTCGTTTTCAGCTTTTTCAGCTTCAAAGTCACCAATTTTTTCTGCAATTTCTAATGCTAACGCTTCGTTGCCCTTTTCAAGAGCTTGGCCTGCATACGCTTCATGTTCAGCGATTGATGCATCTACAGCGCTAATTTTACGCTTAGTTTGCATTTCTTTAGCCATTACTTCAGTAAGGCTTTTTTTAGCACGGTGAAGTGCATTTTGCGCGTCTGCAATTTCTTGCTCAAAAATACGGATACCATTTTTGTCTACAATTGCTTCGCCTGCTTCACGAGCGCCGCCACGTACTGCTGTAAATAATTTTTTTAAAATACTCATAATCTTAACTCCACTAACTAGCTATTAATCGTTTAAATACAAGGTCACGGCTTCTAGTGCATCGATAGCGTTATCGGCTAATGTCACTAGTTCGTGGGTAACGTCATCTAATGATGAATTTACCGACAGTGCACCAAAAATCGCGTATTTGTTATCGATTTTAGCAAATGCACTCAGTGGAATTGGCACGTTTAAACGTAGTAATGTTTCGTTTAATTCGTTGCGTAATTCACTCTTAACTTCATCTTCGTCAAACAAGTAGCTAATACATAACAACTGCTCTTGCGTTTGTGTAACAAAAATTGGAAGTTCATCATTTCCATCAACAATGACTTGTAAAACATCTTGCTCGCCAGGGTTGGCAATCAAGAAAGACTCAAAGTTAGCGCCTTCAGTTTCAAAAGAAGCTAATTTTATTGAAAGTTCATTTAATTCCATGTCTCTGCCTTTTGTCGTTTGACATATTATGTCTGAGTTAAGATTCTCACGGCCGACATATTATGTCAACCATGTTTTTTAATTTTTATACAATTCGCTTTCTATTTTCCATGCAGTTCGGTAGTAATCATATAATTGACCAGAGCCTAACCTATTGACCTCAATACTTTTAACTTGTTCAAAGTAGTGGTTAGGAAATACAAAACTTGCCAATAAATATTCTTTACTAATCCACCTTGATGGCACAGGCATAGCCGTCGCATCATTAATACGACCACTGGCCGACTGCCCCATTTTAGTGGCTATAGTCCAGCCCCACTGCCCAAACGAAGGTATGTTTTGCTGATATTGCTCAACATACTCAAATCCAGCCGCTTTAACTGTTTTTGCAATGCTTAAAAACGCTTTTTTAGCGTGATAAGGTGAGGTTGATTGAACCGCCATTGCGCCATCGGGTGCTAATAACTGACGTACATGATTATAAAAATAGTCACTGTACATTTTATTTAGATCAGGGTGATTTGGGTCCGGTAAATCAATTAAGATGGTGTCGAACTGCTTAGATTGATCAAGCAGCTTTTCAACTTCTAAAAATGCATCACCCACAATTATGTTGGCTCGCGAGTCTTGCATCGATTTATTGTTTAGTTGTAGTAATCGCTTATTGATATGTTCTGGCGGCGTAAAGTCATCGTCTTTATGACCAAATAAATTGAGTAGTTGCGCGTCTAAATCTATTAGCGTTACTTCGCTTACAGGCCATTTTAAAACATCTCTAAGCGCTAGTCCGTCACCACCACCAATTATTAATACACGGTCGTGTCTGTTAGAGGCAAGCATTGCAGGGTAAACCAGCATTGAATGATATATTTGCTCATCAATACTTGAGAACTGCAAACGCCCATTTAAATATAAATCGGTGATTGGCTGAGGTTGGTTTTTGCTTAATCTTTCGGTTAAAACTACGTGCTGGTATTTGGTTGCTTGCGAATAAATTACTTTATCTTTGTATAAAACATTACTTAGATTGTTCATCCAGCTACTGCCAAATACTAAAATAAAGCCAAACAATGCCAATAGTACTATATGGCAAACTAAAAGTGCCTTAGCAAAGCGCACATGGGTATGGTAACGCCATAAAAACGCGAGTCCTGCGATGATATTAAATAACGCCGTCCACGCCGCAGCTTGCATTATAGGCATTGAGAGCATGATGCTTACCCAAATGGCGGCACCAATACCAGCACCAATATAATCGGCACCATAAATAGTCCCTGCGTTGTTTTCTAAAAAACGGCCATAAACGTGCTGACGAATACGCGCTATAAGCGGTATTTCCATACCAATAAATAAGCCCAGTATTAAACCAAAAACATAAGGTAGAAAACGTGACCACTCTTGTAGCTTTTGAAATACGTAACCATTAAGTACAACATCAGGGGGTAAATTAAAAATGCTCGAAAATAAATGAGGAAGAGAGTAACTTACAGCTATTACACCCGCTATCGCTAAAATGCAGCCCATGCCAACCAAAGCAATAATGCTTTCTAGCCAAGCAAAAGCGGTAAATGCATCTTTAAACCAGCGCGCTAAAAAAGCGCCTAAGCCCATTGCTACAATCATAGTACCAATCATGGCGTAAATAGCGCTTTCTACTGAGCCAAGTACACGGCCCGCATAATGAGACAGTAAGTATTCATAAATAAGGCCGCATCCAGCAAGCACGGCCATAACAGTAATTAGTAATATATCGTGCCCAAGTAAGCGAGACTTACTTGGGGGAGTGTTGGTTGATGACACTGATTATGCGCCTAGTAAGGTTGCCATAGTGATACCTACAGCAAATGATACTGCTGCAGAAATAGTAGCTACACCTACATTTTTTTGACGATTAACTTCATCGGAAATATCGCAACCAGATAAAATTATTTTAATTGTCACTAAGTGCAAAATAATAAATGCGACAAGGCTCACAACAGCGCTAATAGCCCAGTATAGTAAACTCGCATTAATATTATCAGCAGCGTATGGCGCAACACCCGTTGCAGCTGTAATAGCTAATGCACTACCTATTAAAAATCCAGCATAACGAATACCCACAGCTAAGTTACCATCAACAATTGCTTGTTGTAGGCAGTCGCCACTTTTGTTTGTACGCTTAAATAACTGCACTCGGTATTGGCTAACAAGTAGTAATACAACACTACCTATAATAAAGGCGGCAATTACAATTGGAAGACCATGCCAGCCATCAGTAGCCACCCATAAAAGTGCTGAGCGAATAACGATAGCAACGCTAACAACATGACCAAAATCAATTATTGAAGCTGTAACGTTACCTTTAACTATTTCGTTGTGCAGGCTTACTTTACGAAGCGCTACTTTATCTTGGAAAAAGTGGCCCAACTTAATAAGTACAATAGCTAATGCGCCGTAAGCTAACATTTGCAGTACTTCTTGTTGCAGTGTTGCAGCAAAAGCACCACTACTTACACCTGTTAATACAATCGCCAGTGCCACTAAACCAGCGGCAAAGCTAATACCAAAAGCAAAGTTATCACGCTCTGTTATTTCATCATTTGCGTGTAAGTTTGAAACCCAGCCTTTTATATATTTAAGGCTTACAAATAATAAAACAATAATTGCAAAATCAATCGCCAATGCTTGTAGCGACCACATAGTTATTCCATTAAATTCATACATATTATTCTAACTCCAACTTTATTCTTTTACTTACCACGGCTCACGCCACGAGAGGTTCTGCTACCGCTATCACGCACCGATCCTGAGCTATTGCTATAACTGCTAGAACGAGAATAACTACTGCGGCTTTTTGGTGGCGTATAACTACTACGGCTTAAACCGGATGCACCTGTTTTTTTACTCGCATAAGGGCTTGTAAACTGCTTACCTTGGCGTTGGTATGTTTGGCGCGTGCGTGTTTCTAGCGCGCTTTGGGTTTTAATTTGTTTAGGGCTTGAATAACGCGAACGGCCATAGTCATTGTAATAACTATACTTTCGGCGCTTACTCCAGCTTCCATATTCAACACGATCAAATACATCACCTAAAATACGGTACATTCCGTACCATTGCCAAAAGCTAATACCGTTACTATTTGATTGCCAGTTACCATAGTTAGGGTTACCTACCATTTGGTTACCAACACCCTCACCTTCAGCTTGCTTACTAATTGCGCCTACACGCGCTAAAGTGCCTTTGGACATATCAGCTAGCATATTAATAGGATCGGTTAACGCATCAGAAAATAGCGTAGGTTTAGATGCATCACGCAACAAATCAATGCTATGTAACGTATCTTCGTAAGGAGGAATTAAGTAAGTTCCTTTAATATCTTTAAGTCGCTGTGTTAAGCCACTATAAAGTGCGCCTTGGCGCGTTGCATCAAGGGTAATTACATCAACAACTTTTGTAAGCTCTGGTTGTTGTTTTTTAAGAAGCTCGCCATATTCTTTAAGTAACACAGCATTACGTACACTTCCATTATCGAGTGCAGTACCAAGCTGAGACAGCTCCGTATCTACCTTTTTAATAGACTCTTGAATTGTTTGTTGCAGCTGCTCTTCTTTCGATTGACAACCCATAAGCACTGCGAACAAACAAAACAGGCTTATAAGTTTCCAAGCTTTAATATTCGACATTCATGTCACCTGATTTACTAAATTAACTCAGGTAGTTTTACACAGGTCACTTATTAAACCAAGAATGAAATTGCAACAAAATGAGAAGAAACGAGCATCTCTATAATCAGTGTATGATTTAGTGAAAATATGAAGCTATATAATGAGGTTCGAATTGAAGTACCTCTTTATAAAAAGGTACTTGCGGTGATCTTAGTGTCGGGAGTCGCTGCGCTCATCCGACCTACGTGATGGGTGTTGATGTGAGCGTGTGTTAATTGCGCGAATTTCACTTTTCTGTAGACGTAAAAAAGCTCGACTATTTCTAGTCGGGCTTTCTACAATGTGAAGTCAGTGCGCTACGCAGTAGAATGGCATGGTACCCACAGCGGTGGAGAGCCACAGTGAAATGCTACACTATACTTTGTGTCGGGAGTCGCTGCGCTCGCCCTACGTGATAGCTGTTGAATAAGTACGCATTAATTATCCGCATTTCACTTTTCTGCAGACGTAAAAAAGCCCGAATCGTTAGATTCGGGCTCT
>NZ_BADY01000129.1:0-62559 GCF_000241185.1 Pseudoalteromonas sp. BSi20495 | reverse complement strand
CTCACTGAAAATCTCTGGCTAGAGAAAATAAATTTAAATATCACCATAATTCAATGAGTTAGTAAACCTCTTAACCAGAGTTCAGGTTAAGTAATAGTGTAAAACACATTATTAATGTAGATAATATAAAAAAATAGGTACTATAGCCGCTGTAAATGAATAACTACAGAGTGTGCCATGGATGATTTAATAGGTTTAGCAGTAATACTTATATTGGTAGTTGTGGGGGGCGCTATTTGTGGATTAATTGCGCTTATACAATTAAAGAGTTTGAAGCAAGATATTACTTTTTTAAAAGCAAAAGTGAATGAGTTACAATCAAATGCCGTAGTGCAAAAACAAACTCAATGTGTCGATGCAAATATTGCACATAACCAGCCTGTGATTGCTTCAGCCAAAGTATATAAACCAGAACCCGTATACACAAATCTAGCCACTGAATCCCAAATAGCGGTTAAATCCAGTATTAACAGCACAGCTAAAACAAAACGCAAAACACCACCTCCTATCGAATTATTACTTAATAAACTACGTACAGGGTTTGAAGAGAATTGGATGACCTGGATTGGCGCAATAGCACTTGCTTTTGGTGGCATATTTTTAGCTAAATACAGCCTAGAAGCGGGATTACTATCGCCTGTAATGAGGCTGAGTTTAGGTGGCTTATTTGGACTTAGCTTAATTGCAGCTGCGGCTTATTTACACCATAAACGCATTGTATTTGAAGGCTTTAATAATTACATACCCGCAGCGCTTGCCAGCGGCGGGTTTATTACCTGTTTTACTTTAACGCTTTTAGCCTACAGTAGCTACGATATGCTTAGCCCTACCGTGGCATTTTTTACACTGGCAGTTATTGCAATTAGCGCAAGTGCTATGGCGCTTAGGTTAGGCCCATTATTAGCGGTATTAGGTATTATTGGCGCTTATAGTGTACCAATATGGGTTAGCACTGGCAGTGGTAACTTGTTTGCATTATTTATGTATGTTGGCTTTGTAAGTTTGTCGGCCGCGTTAGTTGCACATAAAGTACAGCGAGCTTGGTTGTGGTATTTATTATGGGCAGGGCATATTGGTTGGTATTTAGTTGGTTTTACATTACTTAAAATTAATACCGTTTGGTTAATGGGGGCATTTGCTTTACTTAGTATTATTGGGTTAATTGCTATACCGCGCTTAGGTCTAAAACTGAATGTTATTGAACATCGCCCGCACAGTTTAAAACGCTTAATTAAAGTGCTTCCAGATCATGCATTATTACTCGCCTTTATAGCGCCCTTAATATTTACCATGCTGATCAGTCACTTTGATATGCAGTGGCAAGCAATCGGCGTGTTAAGTATTGTATTAATGCTATTTTTAGTCCTTAAAAATAGCCGTTGGGATATTTGGCAGGGTGTAGCGTTAGTTATATCAACGCTATTAGTGATAGGCGCTCAGCGCACGCATCTTTCGCCAAATCTATTTGATGACGCTCTCTTTATATTCAAAAATGAATACGGTTTGGGTTTATTACTCGGATTGTTACTTACCGCTTTTGGGCTTTATTACGGTAAAAAACAGATTAAGCGTTTAGCGTTTCATATTACGGGGGCATTTAGTGTATTTGTAATGATAGCGACTTTATATACGCTTATTCCTAATTCTGCGTTAAGTACTGCATATCCATTTTGGGCCGTTGTATTGTTTGTAGTGGCGGCTATTTTAATAAAGCTCGCGCAACATAATACAACGCTATTTCAGCGTTTTACTTATTGGGTAGGCGCTAATGCCAATATTACGTTAGCAATTACCATGCTACTAAGTGACAGCGGCCTAACCATTGCTCTTGCTGTACAAGTATTACTTATAAGCGTACTTATTAAACGCTATAGCGTGCCTATGCCACATTGGCCTATAAAAGCCTTGGTTGCTGCGTTATTACTGCGCCTTACGCTTTCACCTTGGACGCCAAGTTACGATGTACTCACGGTATTTGGTTTGCATTGGAGCATAGTGGTTTACCCGTTATGCATTGCGTTATTTTTTGCCGCAGCTAGGTGCTTTAAAGCATCTCAATTAAAAGTATGGTTAGAAGGTGCAGCCCTTCATTGTTTAGCACTTTTTATTACCACCGAAACAAGTTATCAGTTAGTAGGGCATTATCCGCAATTTGATTCACTTAACTTTTACGAACAAATACTCCTTACCTGTAACTGGCTGGCATTAGGGTGCGTGTACTTACACAGAGCAAAACTTGCCGGTACTTTAGCTAAGTTATATAAAGTGGCGGGTTTTGCACTTGCAGGGTTAGCGGGGTTTTTTGCTATTAAAACACTGCTTGACGACAACCCATTATTTGAATCACTTTACATAGGTGAGCTGCCAATATTTAACTGGTTATTACTATTGTGGTTAGTACCTGCAGGATTAACGCTTTGGCTGGCCAAGCTTGTAAAACCAATAAATGCTAAAGCTACGCCATTTATATTGGCCGTTGCGGGTGGTTTTATATTATTGGCTATAAACAGCTTTATTCGCCAATATTGGCAAGGCCCTTACATTTACTTATCAAAAGGCGCAAGCAATGCAGAGCTTTATAGCTACTCTGTTATTTGGTTATTATTGGGTGCGGGTACTATTATTTTTGGTCATTTAAAAAATCAATTATTAATACAAAAAGTAGGCTTAGGCTTACTAGCTGCCGTTATTGTTAAGGTGTTTTTAATTGATATGGCTAACTTGGAGGGCTTACTTAAAGCGCTTTCGTTTATTGGATTGGGGCTTTCGTTAGTGGGACTAAGTTGGTTGTTCCAAAAGCTCAGAAGCCGAGTAAATTAGTTTAACTTTATGAACACTTTATAAAGCAAAGCCCAGTGAAGATACTGGGCTTTTTTTTTACGCTATTACTAGATAACTTTTAACTAGAACACTTGTTACTCGCTTATTATGTACTGTGATTAAGCAGTGCTTTTAGTTTGCCCGGTTTAATTGGCTTACTTAAATAATGAATATTAGCGGCTTTGGTTTCTTGTTTAAGCTCGGTGTCGCGCACTGCTGTAATTAAAATAGCAGGTACTTGGCTTTGCCAAATTTCGCGCAGGGTTTTAATTAGTGTTATCCCATCGCAGTCACTGCCTAGTTGATAATCCATTAAAATAACATCGGGTGCGCCATTTTGTTTAGCATAAGTGAGTACACTATCTACGTTATCAAATAATGTGTAATTAGCTTGCCACTTTTTAAGTAAGCTTGCCATGGCGGCTAAATTTTCGGGGTCGTCGTCTACGGCAATTATATTAATTGCTGCGCGGTTTTCTATTAAGCTGTTTGCAGTGTTTTTTTGCTGTACGAACTGCTTATCGCCATAAGGTACTTCAACACTAAAGCGACTGCCTTTATTGGGCTCTGAACGTACATGCAACGGCAAGCTAAGTAAGTCAGCCATTCGCTTCACTACGCCAAGGCCTAAGCCAACGCCTTTGTTATCACCCGATTCAACACGGTAAAAGTCGTTAAATATTTTGGCTTGCTCAACTTCGCTAATACCTGGGCCGGTGTCCCATACTTCTATCAGTAGGTTGTGTTTACGGTTTCTACAGGCAATTAATACACGGCCTTTGTCAGTGTACTTAACGGCATTAGATACTAAGTTTTGAATAATTCGGCGTAAATAGGTTATGTCGCTGTGTACGATTTGTTGATTTGAACGCACCGTTAGTTTAAGCCCTTTATCACTAGATAATATTGCGTATTCGCTTTGTAATGGCGCTAAAATTTCATCAATGCAAAAATGGCGAGGCGTAGGGGTCATCGCGCCTTGTTCTAGTTTGGCTATTTCGAGCAAAGCTGACATTAAATGCACGGTTGAGTCGAGGCTGTCGCCCAATTTATCAAAGTTATTTTGGTTGGTGCTATCGAGCTGCTTTTCGTCAATAGCAGCAAGGTATAAACGCGCTGCATTAAGCGGCTGTAAAATATCGTGGCTTGCCAACGCTAAAAATCGTGTTTTACTGTCGTTAGCTTGCTCTGCTTCACGCTTGGCTAAAGTAAGTGCTTGCTCTGTTTGTACGCGACTGTCTATTTGTGCTTGTAAGTCTTTATTAATTGTTTGTACTTCTTGGGTACGTGCTTCTATGCGATTTTCAAGATCCATGTTTACTTCTTCAAGCGCATTTTGTGTGCTTATATGATTTGTAATATCCGAAAAGCTAGTAACAAAACCGCCATCAGGTAGTGGGTTACCAATCATCTCAAATACTTGGCCGTTACGGCGGTGGCGAATAAAGTGATGGGAACTGCCATTTTTTAAGTGCTGCACGCGTTTTTCTACTTGGCGTTCTATTTCGCCTGGGCCACATTCACCACGGTTGGCGTTGTACCTAATAATATCTTCAATATGTTGGCCTACTTCTAAAAAGCCCTCTGGGTAGCCAAACATTTCACCATAGCGTTTGTTCCATGCAACAAGTTTTAAGTCTTTATCGACTACTGAAATACCATGACTTAAATTTTCGAGCGAGGTAAACAATAAATTTTGATTAAACTGCAGTGCTTGTGTCGTTTCGTCAAAAAAGTTTACAACCTCTTCAAACGCCATGCGCTTACCCGACGATACCGTATGTATTAATGCTTGTGCCGATGAGGCGCCCAACACACCCGTAAGAGCACGCTCACAATAAGCAATAAATTCAGGTTCAGGGTGAGCGTTGTTATCACTTAAATGATGTGCCAATGCGTAATGCGCGAGGACTTGTTGGCTACGCTGAATACCTAAAAAAGTTTGCAGTAGTATTTTAAAATCGTAAACCGTGGCTTTTACGTCTTTATTTAAACGCCTTGCTAAGATAGCCTGATCTTTTGGGTTAACAAATGCAGCTGCTTGAATTTTATCGATTAGACGCTCTTCTGCGCCTAATGAAAAGCTAATATAACAACCAATATTGGCAAATAAGGCAATGAGCGTCCCGCGTGTTATGAGTGTTTGTTGTAATTCACTATTTAAGGTGTTGCCTGCATCTAAAATAGGTAGCATTAAAAATAGCACCCAACAAATAATGCCAGCTATTAAACCAGCATAAACACCGTAAGCATGACCTTTTCGCCAGTATAAACCGCCAACAATAGCGGGCAATAATTGCGTAACGAGTGAAAATGCCACTAGCCCCATACTCGCCAATGCACTGCTGTGGCCAAACCATTGTTGATAAAAATAAGCCAAGATTAGAATACCGGCAATGGTAAAACGTCTTACCAATAAAATTTGCGATTTGTAGCTGGTGGTAATTAAGTTACGTTTAAATTTACGGCGTAATATTAATGGCAATACAACATCATTTGAGATCATAGTACTTAATGTAAGTGTTGCGACCACTATCATAGCGGTGGCGGCAGACAACCCGCCTATAAATACAAAAGTGGTTAAAAATGCATTGTCGTTAATTAACGGTAGGGCAAGTACAAAGCTGTCGGGGGAATAACCACTGCCGATTTCAGGATGGATAGCGGCAGTTGCAATGGGTAAAATCATCGCAGCAGTCAATAACAAATACAGAGGAAAAGCCCAGCGAGCAGTAAATAAATGACGTTTATTTTGGTTGTCTACAACGGTGACATGAAATTGGCGTGGTAAGCATACAATGGCAGCTGCAGCCATTAACGACTGACCAATAAAGTTAAAACTAAAAAAGTTAAAATCGCTCCAGTGATCCCAAATTGATTCGGTGATTTTACTTGAGGTTGATTCGGGCAAATTAAATAGTGTAAATATGGCAAGTCCTGCCACAGCCATAAGTGCAATAAGTTTAATCATTGATTCAAAGGCAACAGCAAGCATTAAGCCTGAGCGATATTCGGTCACATCGACTTTGCGCGTACCAAAAAATATAGCAAATAAAGCCATAATCAATGTGGCAGAAAGCGCGAGCATATCGCCGGATATTTTATTACTGTTTTGCAAAAGTAAAAAGCTGGTACTGAGTGCTTTTAGTTGTAGTGCGATATAAGGAATAGTCGCCAGTAACGCGATAACTGTTACCATAATTGCAGTAGTTTGGCGCTTACCGTAACGAGCAGAGATGAAATCGGCAATAGTGGTTATGTTTTGTTTTTTACTCACCAACACTAATTTACGTAAAAAGCCTTGTCCGAAAAAAAACAACAATGCAGGACCAAGCAAAATAGGTAAGTAGCTCCAGCTACTAGTCGCCGCAGTTCCTACTGACCCATAGTAGGTCCATGAAGTACAATAAATACCTAATGAAAATGAGTAAACAAAAGGGTGGTGGCTAATGCGTTTTGCTAAAGGCGTCGTTTTATCACCCCAGTTAGCCAGCCAAAACAGCACACCTATATATCCTAAAGCAACAATAATGAGTACGGCAGTCATGTTGTTATTAAACCTTATTATTTAAAATAGCCCCCCAACCCTATGAGGGATTAACACAATACCAGAACTCAGGTTAAGTGTGAGGGTTGAATTTAAATCATAATTTTAGTTTTGTTTTTATCTTCTTGAATATTAAAGATAAAAATAAAATAACTTATAGCATTAGACTAATGTCGCATTAATTTAGTACTTAGCTTCTTTATAACCCTAAAACTCAACTTAAAAACCTTAACAGGCTGAAAAATAACAAAAAGAGCTATTTAGGTTTAGTTGTTTTTATACAGTTTACGTAAACGTTAATAAGCTGTTACGACTATGGTCGCAATTCAATCTTGAGACAGCATTGCTAAATTGGTAAGTGAAGATAAAAAACCACTCATCGCGATATTGCGGTGCTTAAAGGGGAAAATAAAAATGGCTTTTAAAGATGAAGAACAAGCAAAAGCTTATTGGGCAGAAAATATTTCACTGTTATTTAAACTATTAGCAGTGTGGTTTATTGTGTCTTTTGGCTTTGGCATATTATTGGTAGATGTACTTAATGAAGTACGTTTTTTTGGGTTTAAACTTGGCTTCTGGTTCGCCCAGCAAGGCGCGATTTATACCTTTGTTGCTTTGATTTTTGTGTACGTTTTCAAAATGAATACGTTAGATAAAAAATATGGCGTAGACGAATAGGAGCTAAGCAATGGATGTTCAAACACTCACGTTTTTAATTGTTGGTTTAAGCTTTGCGCTTTATATCGGCATAGCAATTTGGGCCCGAGCGGGTTCAACTAAAGAATTTTATGTCGCGGGCGGCGGCGTACCTCCTCTTGCTAATGGTATGGCAACAGCAGCTGATTGGATGAGCGCCGCGTCGTTTATTTCAATGGCGGGTATTATTTCGTTTGCAGGTTACGATGGCAGCGTTTACTTAATGGGGTGGACAGGTGGTTATGTACTATTAGCTATGTGTTTAGCGCCTTACTTACGTAAATTCGGCAAGTTTACTGTACCTGACTTTATTGGCGACCGTTACTATTCACGCACCGCACGTTTAGTGGCAATTGTATGTGCCATATTCATTTGTTTTACTTATATTGCAGGGCAAATGCGCGGCGTAGGCGTCGTATTTTCACGCTTTTTAGAAGTAGAAATTGAAACTGGTGTTTACATCGGTATGGTGATTGTATTCTTTTATGCGGTACTTGGCGGCATGAAAGGCATTACCTATACACAGGTAGCGCAATATTGTGTACTTGTATTTGCCTACCTTGTACCAGCCATTTTCATCTCAATGATGATGACGGGTCACTTTTTCCCACAAACCGGTTTTGGTGCCACATTAATTGGCAGCGACGGCGTGTACGTACTTGATAAACTAGACGGCTTAAGCGCTGAACTTGGTTTTGCGCAATATACCGAAGGCTCTAAGAGCATGATTGACGTGTTCGCTATTACTGGTGCGTTAATGGTAGGTACTGCTGGTTTACCACATGTAATTGTACGCTTTTTCACTGTACCTCGCGTAAAAGACACGCGTATTTCTGCCGCATGGACTCTTGTGTTCATCGCGATTGTTTATACTACAGCACCTGCGGTTGCAGCTTTTGCTCGCGTAAACATGGTTGATACCATTAATGGTAAAGACGGTAGCGGTACAGCTTACGCAGAAGCACCAGGATGGATTAAAAACTGGGAACGCACAGGTTTAATCACGTTTGATGATAAAAATGGCGATGGCAAAATGTTCTACACGGCGGGTAAAATTACCGATCCGAACAGTGCTAACGAAGTCAATGTAGATCGCGACATTATGGTATTAGCAAATCCAGAAATTGCTAACTTACCAGCATGGGTTATTGCACTTGTAGCAGCAGGTGGTATTGCCGCCGCATTATCTACAACAGCAGGTTTACTACTGGTTATTTCGACCTCCGTTTCGCACGATTTACTCAAGCGAACCCTCAAGCCCGATATTACCGACAAGCAAGAGCTACTTGCAGCGAGGTTGGCAGCCATGGTTGCTATTGTTATCTCCGCGTACTTTGGTATTAACCCGCCTGGATTTGTGGCATCAGTTGTGGCATTTGCCTTTGGCTTGGCGGCTGCGAGTTTCTTCCCTGCAATTATTATGGGTATATTCTCTAAAACAATGAACCGCGAAGGGGCTGTTGCCGGTATGGTAACGGGTATAGGCTTTACCGCTGCGTATATCATCTTCTTCAAGTTTGTTAGTCCAGAGCTAAACAGCCCTGAAAATTGGTTCTTAGGTATTTCGCCTGAAGGTATTGGCTTAATTGGTATGATTATTAACTTTGCAGTTGCTGCAATTGTTCTTAAATTTACTCAACCAACACCTGTTGAAATTCAAGAAATGGTAGAAGGTATTCGTAATCCTAAAGGATCGGCAGAAGCGCACGATCACTAAGGTTACTTAAAATAAAGCGTAAAAAGCCCGACTTAAGTCGGGCTTTTTATTTGTATAAAAAATGAGTACATTGGTGTTGTGTATACTTTTTAATGAGCACAACGATGAGCGTAGAACAACAAGAAATAGCCCAATATGTTTGCATGCAAGCACCATTTAGCCTACTTGATAGCAGTGCATACGAGTATTTTGTAAATCACCTCGACATTATTTACCTCACCCGCGAAAATCAAACTCAGTGGTTGCAAAGTGAAAACCCTAAACTATTTTTAATTCGCTCTGGTTTGTATGATTTAGTTGATGCTAAAGGCGACGTTGTTACGCATTTAGCACAAGGTGATTACTTTGGCTTCCCGTCGTTACTAACGGGGGAAGCGATTCAAAACCGTTTAGCGGTACAAAAAGAGGGCATAGTGTATATGCTCTCTCAAACGCATTTTGATTTTTTGCGCAGAGAATATAAATCGTTTGAGCAATACTTTGTACGCGCTCATGCTAACCGGTTGTTGTCATCGCATTATAAAAGTAAAAACGATAGCTGGTCTGAGCGTAAAATATCAGAGCTGATGGCACGCACAGCGATTACGCTTGCGCCTGATGCAAGCATTAGGCAAAGCGCTAAAAAGATGAAACAGCATGGTGTGTCGTCAATAATGATAACGCAGCATGCACATTTAGTTGGCGTGGTTACCGATCGTGATTTACGTAACCGCGTACTCGCCGACGAGGTAAACCCTCAAGATGCTGTAAGCAGCATTATGACCGCTAAGCCCAAGTTTATATTTGAAAATAATCGAGTGTTTTCAGCGCTGCACTTAATGCTTAAGCATAATATTCATCACTTACCGGTTCTTGATGAAAACCATAAACCGATAGGAATGATAACCAGCACCGACTTATTACGCCAACAAAAAAGTGACCCCGTGCAGCTTATTGGGCGCATTTATAAAGCGCACACTATTACTGACTTAAAACGCTATGCAAAAGAAATCCCTGAGTTATTGCGTGGTTTTTCGTACAACATTGACGACATATCGCTAATTGGTAAATTACTAAGTGGATTAACCGATGCGCTTACATCGCGACTTATTCACTTATTTCAAGAAGAGCATGGCGCAGCGCCAACCAGCTTTAGTTTTATTTGCTTTGGCTCGCAAGCACGCGAAGAGCAAACTCTGCACTCAGATCAAGATAACGGCTTATTACTCCCTAACGACTTAAGCACTGATCAGCAAGCTTACTTTAAAAGCATGGGGAAATTTGTATGTGAGAACTTAGTTGAATGCGGCATTAGGCGTTGCCCAGGTAATATTATGGCAAGCAGCGATGAGTGCCGAATGAGCGTAAATGACTGGAGCGAGCGCTTTTTTAAATGGATAAAAAGCCCCACACCAGATGCGATGCTTAATTGTAAAATATTTTTTGACCTGCGCTTTATTGAAGGTTCAAACGCTTTATACACCGCTTTTTGCGAGCAGCTAATTCGTATATCGCGTAACGACTTATTCTATGCTGCAATGGCAACCGACATAAGTAGTAACAGCGTGCCAATTGGTTTATTTAATAAATTTAAAACCGAAAAAACCGATGAAAATAATAAATACATAGATTTAAAAAAACGCGGTGTCGTAATTATAAATGACATAGTGCGGTTATACGCTTTAAAAGCGGGTATTAAGCGCGCCAATACCCAAGAGCGACTAGAGGCACTGCTCAAACATAAATTGCTTAGCAAAGAAGATATATACAACCTAAAAGATTGCTGGCGGTTTTTAACGCAACTTCGACTTAGTACGCAGATAAACGAAGAAGGCTTACCAAGTAATTGTATTAATCCTAATAAATTAAACTCACTAGAGCGCCATCAACTAAAAGAAGCGTTTTACCTTGTTAAACAAGCGCAGCAAGCTGCTGCGTTTAAGTTTGCTCGCGGCAGTTTATAATGATGGATTACTAACATGGTAAAAAAGCTGCTCACTCGGTACTTAAAGCGCCGTAAATTACTAGGCAAAAATGCCTTGCAACAGCGTTACTTAGTGATTGATTTAGAGCTCACTGGCCTTGATGTAAAACAGCACGAAATTGTATCGGTAGCGTGGGTGATAATAGATAATCAATGTATAAAAATGAGTGAGTCGCAGCATATTATCAATAAAGACGTTATAAGCCTCGAACAAAGCCCTGTTTATCACGGTATAAATGACGATGCTATAACAAAAGGACAGAGCTTGTGCAGTATATTAACGCAACTAAGCAGCCACTTTAATGATTGTATTTTAGTGTTTCATAATGCCATGCTCGATTGGGGCTTTTTAAAAATAGCCCTAAAAAATGCCAATATAACTATACGGCCTAAACTGATACTCGACACACTGCATATTGAGCAAAAGCGCTTACTCCATCATTCAACTGAAATAAAACAAGATGATTTAACCCTTAATGCTTGCCGCACACGTTATGAGTTACCAAGCTATCATTGCCATCACGCACTGACCGATGCACAAGCCACTGCGGAGTTACTGCTAGCCCAATGCCATCAAATAAGCCGTGGCAAAGGGTTAAAAGTAGGCGAGTTGACGTAGGTTGGATAGAGGACAGCGAAACTCAACGATAAAATGCCTTATCGGTTAACACCGAGGTTTAGTAATAGACAGTTTACTTTTATTGTTGTATGTATAATTATGGGGACTAGGAGAAAGGTTATATTAGTTTTTCAATCTTCTAAAGGGAAACTTATAATTATTAATAAGGAAAAGGAAATATTGTGAATCTTGAAAGTTTTATGCTTGAATTAGAAAAGCAGGATACAGATGATAAACATTATGATTTCTGCAGAAAATTTGTTTTGCACGGAACTCCATTCGTCTTTGGGAGCAGAGATAATGAGTTTTACGAATTCAGAAAAAAAATAGCAAATAAATTTGATATACCTTTTCATGAAATTTACATAACAGGCTCAGGAAAACTTGGGTTCAGCCCGTTTAAGCTCAAAGAATTTGATTATGATTCCGATATTGACGTTGCGATAATATCCCCTAAATTATTTGATAACATTATGAAAGATATTTCAAAATATCAAATGTCTTTCCGTAAAGCTAGAGCTGTGGTTCGAGAATCAGAGCTTGAAATGTACCATCAATTTCTTGAATACGTTGCTCTAGGTTGGATCAGGCCTGATAAACTACCAATATCATTTCAAATGAAAACATTTAAAAACGATTGGTTTAAATTCTTTCAAGAAATGTCTTATGGTAAATCTGAAGTTGGTAATTACAAAGTTAATGCAGGTGTTTTTAAAAGCTATGAGCACTTAGAGGATTATATTGTAAGTGGGTTAGTTGATGTGAGAAATAGAAGACTTTTAAGGAGAAAATAATGGCGTATCAGATAAAACCATCTGTAACAAACCCAACGATTGCAGATATTTACGAAAAAATTGAAGATAATAAACTGGATCTTTCACCTGACTTTCAAAGAAAATTTGTTTGGACTCATGAGCATCAAGAGCAATTCTTAGATACTATCTTAAATGGGTTTCCCTTCCCTGAAATTTATGTTTGCCAAGGCGTTGTAGATACTAAAAAATTACGAACAACGCAAAAAGTTATAGATGGCCAGCAAAGATTAACAACGATAAAAAATTATATAGAAGATTCTTTTGAAAGTCCTTTAACGCTCGTAAAAGGTTTTGATGCGCTAACCGACTCTGAAAGAGAAGATTTTTTATCTTATCAAGTTGTAGTTCGAGATATTGGGAAAGTTGAAGATACTCTAGTTAGAGAAATTTTTAGGCGTATAAACTTAACTAAATTTAAGCTTTCGGATATTGAAATTCAGAACGCCATTTATGATGGGAAATTTATTCAAGCTGCAAAAGAACTGTCTGCAGACGTAGAGCTTGGAGAGTTTGGAGTATTCCATGACTCGGAATTTACTCGTATGGCTGATGTACATTTCTTTCTTCAAGTTATGTCTACACTTGAGCGTGGCGGATATTATCAACGTGATGGTGAGCTTGAAAAGTGCGTAGCAGAGTTTAATGATGAATACCCTAATTATCATAAAACTAAATCTCTCGTACTGAATGCTATCTCAGTAGTTAAGAATTTAGATCTAAGTTTAGATTCAATTTGGTTTAGAAAGTCGAATTTCTTTACTTTGATTGTTGAAATATGCTTGGCTGGTGAGCTACCCCCTGATTTTAAAGAAAAACTACTTTCTTTTGAAACTTCTATATTGAGTAATAAAAACACTAAAGATAATGATTTTGGAATTTATTATGGGTATATGTATGCCGGTACTAACAATAGGAAATCGAGAGTTACAAGATCGGAACTATTTAAGATGTATACATTAAATTAGTTCTACGAAAGAGTATAAAGAACCTTAATTAGGTACTTTATATTCTTTTTAGTCGGCATTATCACTTCAAGGACGATCATGAAACTCATCACTGCCATTTTCTTAACCTTATTCCCACTCATCACTTTTGCTAATTCAAGTTTGCCTACAAGCCGTCAAATTTCGGTTCAAGGGACTGCAGAGGTGCTTGCCAATCCTGATATCGCTAAAATACAATTTCAAATTATAAGTATTAAAAACGAACCTTTAGCAGCTAAGAACGATCTTGATAATAAAGTTAATTTACTAATTGATGGACTAAATCAATTTGAAATAACTGCCGATGATGTAGTTGCCTCAAGTGTTAAAGTTGAAAAAACGGGTATGGATTACATTGAAACAGGGCATCAGGCTCCCGCTGAATACGCAGCTATAAGGACCTTTGAAGTAACACTAAAAAATATTGAAAGAGTGAATGATTTAAGTGATTTTTTATTGAATTTAAAAGTAAATGCGATTCAAAATACTGAGTTTTTATCTTCAAAAGCTGAGCTGTTACAAGCACAAGCTACACAACAAGCACTTAATAACGCAAAAGAAAAAGCAAATATGCTTGCTAACTCCTTTGGTACAAAAGTGGGTGAAGTACGCACTATTAGCTCAACTCAAAAAAGCGTTTACAGTGGCTTTGGTGCAGCGGTTAAAAAAATAGATAGAGTAAATCCAATAAGCGATTCATTTCCTAAAGCTCGCAAAAATTATCTACAACAAACGGTAAGCTTTAAATCATCAATAAACGTGGTGTTTGATTTAGAGGTAGGTGAATAAATTAGGGCGTGTTTTTCTTTCGATGTTGAATTTGCATCGGTATGTTTGGTATTAAAGCAAGGCAGAGCCTATGGTGTGTAGTTATCCTACATAAGTAGGCGATAACACAGCATAAATACCAAACATGCGCTGCCCTTTGGGTTCCTCCTAGGGACAATTCACTCTTTGTTGCTCGGTTTTTACTTAGCCCACTAGGTTTCAAATCTCGCGCCGCGATTAAATAGCCCCTAGATAGAACAAATTTAAACCTGAAAGGTCAACACACCCCAAAATTTTCATTTCAAATACATTTTCATAATGTAAGCTGGCTTTAAGTTTTTGATTAATTTAAAAGTAGCCATATAATGAGCGATGAAAATAACACGTTAAAAGCACAAACTGAGGCAAAAATAGCAGCTGGGCGTAAAGGTAATCCTGATTTTATGAAAGGTGTTGATGAAACGATTGCACAAGCAAAAGTGTTTCAACAAGGTGCTAATGCACTTGATTTAAACCAAAGCGCACCAAGTTTTGAGTTACCAAATCAGCATGGTCAATCGGTGCAGTTAACCGAGTTACTTGCTAAAGGGCCTGTGGTTGTTACTTTTTATCGTGGAAGTTGGTGTCCGTACTGCAATTTACAGCTCAAAGCGCTTCAAGCACGTTTACCTGAAATTCACACATTAGGCGCACAATTGGTGGCTATTAGCCCGCAAGTACCCGATGGCTCAATGAGCAAAAGCGATATAAGCAACATGGATTTTTTAGTGCTGAGCGATCAAAGTGCAGATGTAGCAGCAAGCTACGGCGTAGCATGGCCAGTACCCACATTTTTACTAGAACATATGCGAGTAGACCGAGGCCTAGATTTAGAGTCGGTTAACAATGGCAATAGTAGTGTTTTACCGATCCCTGCCACCTTTGTTTTAGATAAACAAGGTAAAGTGACTTGGCGTTATGTTGATGTTGATTATCGTACTCGTTCTGAGCCAGAAGATATAATTAACGCTTTAAAAAATTTAGTATAAAAAACTTAATTTAAAAAGTCAGAACCCTTGAAGAGCTTGCAATGTTTAAGCTCTTTAACCTTAATTTAAAGTTTCTAATGCTTCCCTCTTATAATCAGATGCAAGGTCGATTACAATACAGCCATCTAAAAGGCATATTGCCTTTATCTGCACGCTAAAAGAGTGGATTTTATATTTCATGGCAATCAAACTTGCAATTAATGGTTTTGGTCGTATTGGTCGAAATATTGTCCGCGCGTTATACGAGTCTGGTTTGAGCGACGATATAAAAATTGTTGCGATTAACGAACTTGCTGATCCTGAAGCTATTGCTCATTTATTAAAATACGACACATCCCACGGTCGTTTTTCTTTTCCTGTAAAACTTGGTGAAGACACCATTAGTGTTGCAGGCGATACCATTGCACTTTTTTGTGAAGAAAACCCAATTGAATTACCTTGGCAAACGCTCGATGTAGACGTTGTACTTGAATGTACAGGTGTTTATCACTCGCGCGAACATGCGCAGTTACATATTACAGCAGGCGCTAAAAAGGTGTTGTTTTCACATCCGGCCGATAACGATGTTGATGCCACTATTGTGTATGGTATTAACGACGATGAGCTTAAAAGCGAGCATACAATTGTGTCTAACGGCTCGTGTACAACTAACTGTGTTGTGCCGGTTATTAAAGTATTAGATGATGCATTTGGTATTGAGTCGGGCGCTATTACAACGATTCATGCGTCGATGAACGATCAACAAGTGATTGATGGTTATCATCATGATTTACGCCGTACTCGCGCTGCAAGCCAATCAATTATTCCAGTTGATACAAAGCTTGCCCGTGGTATAGACCGTATTTTACCAAAGTTTAAAGGTCGTTTTGAGGCAATTGCCGTACGAGTTCCGACTATAAATGTAACGGCAATGGATTTAAGTGTAACGGTTAATACCGATGTAGATTTGAACGCAGTAAATAATGCACTTAAAGCACAAGCAAAAGATCGCTTAGAAGGTATTTTAAGTTATACCGAAGAGCCGCTTGTATCGGTTGATTTTAATCACGACCCACATTCTTGTATTATTGATGGCACACAAACACGTGTTAGTCACAAACGACTGATAAAGTTATTAGTATGGTGTGATAATGAATGGGGTTTTGCTAATCGTATGCTCGACACAGCGCGTGCTATGATGGCAGTGAATAAGTAATTTATTAATATAATAATTTTAAACGTATTTTTCAGGTTCAGTATCGTTAACTAAGGAGATGTTCATGTCGGTCATAAAAATGGTAGATTTAGATTTAAACGGCAAACGCGTATTAATTCGTGAAGATTTAAATGTACCAGTTAAAGCAGGTAAAGTGACGTCAGATGCGCGTATTCGTGCAGCACTACCTACTATTAAACTAGCCCTTGAGAAAGGCGCTAAAGTAATGGTTATGTCACACCTTGGCCGTCCTACGGAAGGGGAATACGATGAAGCGTTTTCGCTTGCACCTGTAGCTGATTACTTAAACGATGCCCTAGAGCAAACTGTACGTTTAGAAAAAGATTACCTAAACGGTGTTGATATTGCTGATAACGAAGTGGTTGTTTTTGAAAATGTACGCTTTAACAAAGGCGAGAAGAAAAACGACGAAGCGCTATCTAAGCAACTAGCAGCACTGTGTGATGTATATGTAATGGATGCATTTGGTACGGCTCACCGTGCACAAGCATCTACCCATGGCGTTGGCTTATTTGCCGATGTTGCATGTGCAGGTCCGCTGTTATCGGCTGAACTTGAAGCATTAGGCAAGGCACTTGATAACCCCGCTCGTCCATTAGTGGCGATTGTTGGTGGTTCTAAAGTTTCAACTAAATTAACCGTTTTAGATTCACTTTCTAAAATTGTTGATCAGTTAGTTACCGGTGGTGGTATTGCAAATACCTTCATTGCGGCATCAGGTAGCCCAGTTGGTAAATCGCTTTACGAACCTGATTTAATGGATGAAGCGAACCGTTTATGTGCAGCAGCGATTGCTAATAATGGCGAAATTCCGGTACCGACTGACGTAGTTGTTGGTAATGAGTTTTCTGAATCTGCTGTAGCTACGCTTAAAGATGTAAGCGAAGTAACAAGCGACGATATGATTTTTGATATTGGCCCTGATACAGCGAGCAAGCTTGCAAAAATTATTGCAAATGCAGGCACTGTTGTATGGAATGGTCCAGTAGGCGTGTTTGAGTTTGACCAGTTTGGTAATGGCACTCGTGCTATTGCACAAGCAATTGCTAACTCAAATGCGTTTTCAATTGCGGGTGGCGGTGATACCTTAGCCGCCATTGATAAATACGGCATTGCCGATAAAGTTTCTTATATTTCTACTGGTGGTGGTGCGTTCTTAGAGTTTTTAGAGGGCAAAAAACTGCCAGCAGTTGAAATGCTAGAGTCGCGCGCTAAGTAATTTTAGTCGCGTAAGGTGAGGGGGTAATAGCCCTCACCGACAATTAATTATTAAATACCTCTCACCCTAATTTAATAGTTAATTTAGACGGAATTTTACTGCAAAGCAGTGGTTTTTCGTGGCGTTGTTATAACGCCAAACTAACAAATCCGTTCAAACTAGATGGTAGGGAACTGCTATCGATAAATTGGAGAATACCCAATGGCTTTAATCAGTATGCGACAACTTTTAGATCATGCAGCAGAGCATGGTTACGGCGTACCTGCTTTTAACGTTAATAACCAAGAGCAAATGCGCGCAATAATGGAAGCGGCTGACAAAACAAACAGCCCAGTAATCGTGCAAGGATCAGCGGGCGCACGTGCTTATGCTGGTGCTCCATTTATTCGTCATATGATTTTAGCAGCCGTTGAAGAATGGCCACATATCCCCGTTGTTATGCACCAAGATCACGGCACATCGCCAGGTGTATGTCAGCGTTCAATTCAGCTTGGTTTTTCATCAGTAATGATGGATGGCTCGCTAATGAGCGACGGTAAAACCCCTTCAAGCTACGAATACAATGTAGAAGTAACGCGCGAAACTGTTGCTATGGCGCATGCCTGTGGCGTATCGGTTGAAGGCGAGCTAGGTGTACTTGGTTCACTTGAAACAGGTGAAGCTGGCGAAGAAGATGGCGTTGGCGCAGAAGGGATATTAACCACTGAGCAAATGCTAACAGATCCTGAAGAAGCGGCTGACTTTGTAAATAAAACACACGTTGACGCACTTGCAATTGCATGTGGTACTTCGCACGGTGCCTATAAATTTACGCGCCCACCAACAGATGACATTTTAGCGATTGACCGCATTAAAGCGATTCATGCACGTATTCCTAACACGCACTTAGTGATGCATGGTTCATCTTCGGTTCCACAAGAGTGGTTAGAAATTATTAATCAGTATGGTGGCGAAATTCCAGAAACTTATGGTGTGCCTGTTGAGCAAATTGTCGAAGGTATTAAGTTTGGTGTTCGTAAGGTAAATATTGATACTGATTTACGTTTAGCTTCTACCGGTGCAATTCGCCGTCATATGGCGTTAAACCCATCTAACTTTGATCCTCGTAAATACTTAGCTGAAGCAACTAAAGCAATGACAGAGATTTGTGTTGCACGCTATAACTCGTTTGGCACCTCTGGTCAGGCGAGTAAAATTAAGCCAATTTCACTTGATGAAATGCACCTTAAATATTTAAGCGGTGAGCTAGACCCTAAAATTAGATAATCGATACTAGGCCAGTAACTTTGTTACTGGCTTTTTTAATGTTAGCCCTTTTTATATTGCAGATTACGGTTTATTGATCAGATCACTGTATTACCAACACCGTACTTTGGGATCACGCATTTACTAACACAGCTATTTTTGGATCATTATTTTACTAAGAAAAGTACACTTTGACGCTATTTTAGGCTTTGAAATAATCTGATCGTTATTTATTTGTATAAACAATCAACAACTTATAGCTTTGACTAAGTACAACTCTGATCTGAGGGGTGATCGGCTTGGTAAAAATCTGATCCTTTATTTAAGGCTTAGTAAAATTTAGATCTATTTTTAAACGTATTGATGGTTGCACAGGCGGGTTTGCTGATTTTAAAATGGCTTTAAAGCTACTTTTAAACGATCGATCTGTAAAAATGTCTTGGTTAGTAAAACAATGATCCCAGCTAGTTTAATATTGTTTAGTGGTTTAAATAGCGATACAAAAAAGATAATTTCAAAAAGTTAGCTATTACATAAATTTATCGTAAACCTCTTTTTATTGCGTTAAATATTAAAAAGGTTTTAAAAATATGACGTTAATGAGGTTATTTGTCACTAATTTGTATTTTTTTTACCACCATTTTAATTTACACGTTACACTTTCATAAAAATGTCATACTTAGTCATAATAATGAAAACTAATTCGATAGCGTAAGAGATAAATTGGAATGTCACGTAAAGTACTAGTCGTAGATGACGAAGCTCCTATCAGGGAGATGCTGGTTTTTGTTTTAGAGCAAAATGGATTTCAAGCAATTGAAGCAGAAGATTATGACTCTGCAATTGCAGCTATGGTTGAACCTTATCCAGACATGGTTTTACTTGATTGGATGTTGCCAGGTGGCAGCGGTATTCAAATTGCGAAAAAGTTTAAGCAAAATGAACATACCCGCCAAATCCCAATTATTATGCTTACAGCCCGTGGCGAAGAAGAAGACAAAGTACGCGGTCTTGAAGTAGGGGCTGACGATTACGTCACTAAGCCGTTTTCCCCTAAAGAGCTTATGGCGCGTATTAAAGCAGTTATTCGCCGTGTATCGCCAACCTCATTAGAGGAAGCTATTGAAGTACATGGCCTGCGCTTAGATCCAATTTCTCACCGTGTTACCTCTGAGGGTAACGAGCTTGATATGGGGCCAACCGAATTTAGATTGCTACACTTTTTTATGACCCACCCAGAGCGTGTTTATAGCCGTGAACAACTGCTTGATCATGTATGGGGAACTAACGTTTACGTCGAAGATCGCACGGTTGATGTGCATATTCGTCGCCTGCGTAAAGCAATTGGCCCACTTGGACATGACCGTTTAGTGCAAACTGTACGTGGTGCTGGGTATCGTTTTTCAAGTAAGCTGTAATACCAAATTGCATAAATATTTGAACAATTTAACGAGTTAAATAACTCTATAACGTTGTTAAAAATTTTATTTAGAACACAACTAGAAATAAAATTCTTGCTTAGTTATAGCGCAATTTCCTTATCGTTAAATAGACCCCATTTATAAGCCAGTTGGTATAACGTGCGTGTGTATTACTACTCTAAGGTAAAGTGAGTGTATGTATCGAGTTGTTAATAAGCAGGCGTTAGTAAAACGTCTGTTTATCTATTTTTTACCTTTACTATTAATTGGTGTGCTGGTTGGCGCGCCATTTTTGCTTTTATTTTTAGGATCTTTTTCCCTCCTTATTTGGCACTATCATCAGCTTTATCGCTTGAGCGATTGGCTACTTAATCAACGCAGCTTTAATCCACCCGAGGGCGAAGGTGCGTGGGAACAAGTATTCGAAGGCATTTATCATCTACAGCACCGCAATCGTAAAAAGCGTAATGAGCTTGCTGATTTAATTCGTCGCTTTCGCGATGGGGCAGAAGCTGTACCTGATGCTGTTGTGGTACTGCAAAATGATTTAAGTATTGTGTGGTGTAATCAACTAGCACTTAAGGTGCTTGGCCTGCAGTGGCCAACTGATCACGGTCAGCGCCTTGATAACTTAATTCGCGAACCTAAGTTTGCTAAATACATGCACAAAGGTGAATTTGATGATGCCCTTGAGCTTGATAATGGGCATGCGGTTGAGCAAGTACTTGAATTTAGGGTTATGCCATATGCAAGTACACAGCTAATGGTCGTTGTGCGTGATGTAACACGTTTAAAGCAGCTTGAACAAATGCGAAAAGACTTTGTAGCCAATGTATCACATGAACTACGTACGCCGCTTACAGTGGTATCTGGCTATCTTGAAATGATGGATGGCGATATGATGCCGCCGCCAGCAATGTGGGGCAAGGCACAAAAAACGATGCTTGAGCAATGTAAGCGCATGGATAGCTTGGTTAGCCAGTTATTATCACTTTCGCGAATAGAAGGTGCTAGGCGTCAAGATAACGATAAAGCAATTAATGCTCCGAAGTTGCTTGGTTACATTCAAACCGAAGCACAATCAATTAATCAGGATAAAGGTCATGAACTTGTTTTTGATATTGATGCGACTTTAGATATTAAAGGCTCTGAGGATGAACTACGTAGCGCGTTTTCTAATCTCGTTTTTAACGCTATTCATTACACCAAAGCTGGCGGCAAAGTACAGGTATGCTGGCAGCATAAAGGTGATCGTGCTTGTTTTAGTGTTACCGATAACGGTGATGGTATTGCGCCAGAGCATATTAATCGTTTAACGGAGCGCTTCTATCGGGTAGATAAAGCACGAAGCAGAACAACAGGGGGATCGGGTTTAGGCCTTGCGATCACAAAACATGTACTAACGCGCCACGATAGCAAATTAAATATTCGCAGTGAAATAGGCAAAGGTTCATGTTTTTCTTTTGATTTTTCGATCGATAAGATAGTTCCGTTGGCTAAGTAATTATACTAGGGCGTGCTGATATTTAGTGGTTGAGTTTGCAGTAGTATGTTTGGTTTTTTGGCAAGCCAGAGCCTATGTAGTGTGGTTATTCCCCATAAATAGTCGATAACGCAGCATAAATACCAAACATGCGCTGCCCAAAGGGTTCTTTCTAGGGAGGATTAACGCTTAGTTGCTCGGTTTTTACTTAGCTCACTAGGTTACAAACCTCGCGCCGCGATTTAATCGCCCCTAGATTGAACAAATTTCAATCCATAAAGAACAACATGCCCTAATACTAATTCGCAATAATACTTAATCAATTTGAGGGATTAAACCTGGTGCTAGCTGCGTTAAAAATTTCTTATATATAACAACTAAATAACGAAATTTTTGCCTTGTTATCAACACAACTTTCTTATCTCAAAGTAGAACAACGAATTAAGCGAATTGGTATAAAAAGCAAAGTCATAAAAGTGTCACTTAATAGCAATCTAACTGTCATCTACTCACTTTAGAGTGGGCAACAGTTAGTAAATGAGACGAACAAACCGGGGAACCCGACATGAAATTTAAAAATTTAGTTGCCGCAATGGGTGTGGCTGTTACAACTTTCGTATCTGCGCAAGCAGTTGCACTAGATAAAAACATTCCTGAATATCAAAAAATTAGTGGTGTTTCAGGCAACTTTTCATCGGTAGGTTCTGATACTTTAGCCAACATGATGACGTTTTGGGCTGAAGAGTACAAACGTATTTACCCAAATGTAAATATCCAAATTCAGGCCGCAGGTTCTTCTACTGCACCACCTGCATTGACTGAAGGTACAGCTAACTTAGGCCCAATGAGCCGAAAAATGAAATCAAAAGAAATCGAAGCGTTCGAAAAACGTTACGGTTATAAACCAACAGAAGTGCGCGTTGCTATTGATGCGCTAGCGGTTTATGTTCATAAAGATAACCCAATTGAAGGTCTTCGCATTGACCAAGTAGATGCTATTTTTTCATCGACTCGTAAATGTGGTGCACCAGAGCAAGTTAACCGCTGGAGTGAAGTTGGCCTAACTGGTAGCTGGGCAGCAAGAGATATTCAACTTTACGGACGTAACTCGGTATCAGGTACTTACGGTTACTTTAAAAAGAAAGCATTGTGTAAAGGTGACTTTCGTAACAACGTAAATGAACAACCAGGCTCTGCATCGGTAGTACAGTCAATTTCATCATCATTGAATGCAATTGGTTACTCAGGCATTGGTTACAAAACGTCGGGTGTACGTACTGTTCCATTGGCTAAAAAAGGCAGTAATTTTGTTGATGCGACTCTTGATAACGTTGCTCAAGGTAAATACCCGCTATCTCGTTTCTTATACGTTTACGTGAATAAACACCCAAATAAACCATTAGCGCCTATCGAAGCACAATTTTTAAAAATGGTGCTTTCGCAAGATGGTCAACAAATTGTAGAAAAAGATGGTTATGTACCACTTTCGGCAAAGCTCGTAGAAGTAGAGCTTAAAAAGCTAGGTTTAAATTAATAAACTATAAGCAATAAAAAAACCGCTCATTGAGCGGTTTTTTTGTGCCTAAAATTAAGGGCCTGAAAGATAAACAGCTCCAAGTATTTTAAACGCTTATATACCACCTAATTTTTCGGCTTGTACTTTACACTGATTGTAGCTTTCAACACATTTGCCAGAGCATACTTGTTGCTTTAAGCCTTCGCCACTTGACTGCTGTTCACAGGTAGTTTCACATTGATAGTTTTGTTGAGCACACTGGTTAAGTTCAGGGCTTTGTATTTGGTTTTGACAACCAGCTAAAAATGCAAAAGTAAGGGCAACTACGCTTGTTTTTATTAAATTGTGCATGTTTAATCCTTAAAAATGGAGTCGCAATAATATTAAATTTCGACCTGAATATTGTCGATTAATCTAACATTACCAAAATAGGCAGCAGCTAAAATAACAAACTTGGTGTCTTTGAGTGTAGCAGTTTTTAATGTATCTCGTTGAGCTATCTCAAAATAGTCTGGCTTTAGACCAGCTTGCTCTAAGCTCTGTTTAGCTAAGCTTTCAAGTTTTACGAAGTCTTTCTCGCCACTTTTTAGCTGTTCTGCGCATGTATTAAGCGTTTTAAATAATACGGTTGCAGTCGTTTTTTGCGCTTCAGATAAATAACCATTACGTGAACTCATAGCAAGGCCAGAAACTTCTCGCATTGTAGGGACACCAATCACTTCAACCGGAATTGATAAGTCGCGTGCCATGGTTTTAATGACTTGCAGCTGTTGAAAATCTTTTTCACCAAAGCAGGCATAATCAGGTTGTACTAGATTAAATAACTTAGTAACGATTGTTGCAACGCCTCTAAAATGCCCTGGGCGTGAACCACCGCAATAGCCTAATGAAATGTCAGGCACATCGACAAAGCTTTGTGCACCAAGTCCGTTAGGATAGATTGTTTCTACGCTTGGAGTAAATACAATATCGGTTTCAAGCTCAGCAAGACCTTGTTTGTCTTCGTTAAGTGTACGAGGGTAGTTATCTAAATCTTCGTTAGCACCAAACTGCATAGGGTTTACGAAAATGCTCACAACCACTTTGTCGGCCAGTGTTTTTGCTTTTTCGACTAGCGAAAAATGCCCTCGGTGTAAGTTTCCCATAGTTGGTACTAATGCCACGCTAAGACCTGCTTGTCGCCATGCTTTAATTTGGCTGCGTAATGATTTTATTTCAGTGATTGACTGCATTATTTAAACTCGTGTTCAGCGCAAGGAAATGCACCGCTTTTAACGTCTGTACAATATTTTTGAACGGCTGCAGGCATATTGCCTGTTTCGAGCAAAAAGTTTTTAGAAAATTTAGGAATATACCCAGCTGAAATACCGACTAGATCGTGCATTACCAGTATTTGGCCGTCAGTTAGGCTACCAGCACCAATACCAATAGTTGGGATACTTAGAGCGTCTGTAATGCGTTTTGCCAATGCACTAGGAATACATTCAAGTACTAATAATTGTGCGCCAGCAGCTTCTAGTGCTTTTGCGTCATCAATCATTTTTTGTGCTTTGTCTTCTTCGCGACCTTGTATTTTAAAACCACCAAATACATGCACTGACTGCGGTGTAAGGCCTAAATGCCCGCAAACTGGAATACCTTGTTGAGTAAGCGTTTTAATACTCTCGTAAAGCCATTCTCCGCCTTCAAGCTTAATCATGTTTGCGCCAGCGCGCATAAGCTCAGCTGCATTTTTACAGGTATCACTTACGCTTGAATAGGTCATGAAAGGCAGGTCGGCAATTACAAATAATTCACGACTACCAGCGCGTACACAACGTGTATGGTATGCGATATCTTGATTGGTTACGCCAAGCGTGTCATCGCCACCTTGAAGTACCATGCCCAAAGAGTCGCCCACTAAAATAACTTCAACGCCGTTATCATGAAATAACTTTGCAAAACTGGCGTCGTATGCCGTTAACGCAGTAATTTTGTTATTCTCTGCTTTCATTTTATTTAAAGTAGAAACAGTTATTTTAGACATAATATTCCTCGCAGGCTGAGCCTAGGTTAATTACAGAGGTAATTGTTGTAAGTCGTTGAGCGGTAAATTTTTTGCAATGGTTTTTAATGCAACGCCGCTAGGTAAAATAAGTTCAGGTGCAAGCTCTAATAGTGGATACACTACAAACTCGCGATTATTCAAACCATAATGAGGCACTGTTAAGCGCTGTGTATTTATGATTTGATCATCAAATAATAGGGTGTCTATATCAAGAGTGCGTGGCCCCCAACGCTCTGCTTTTCTAACTCGACCGTGCTCAAGCTCTATACTTTGTGTTAAATCAAGTAATTGCTCTGGCTCAAGGCTTGTTTTAATACATGCAACGGCATTTATGTAGTCGGGTTGATCTTGTGGACCCATAGGTTTACTGGCGTAATAATGCGATACGCTTATAAATTCACAGTGAGGCAACTTTTTAAGCGCAATAACGGCGTTATCAAGCTGCTCTTTTGGTGAGTTTAGATTTGCACCTAAACCCAAATAAACACAATGCATGGTATTACTCAGCAGGCTTTTTAGGTGCACGACGGCGTGTGCGCTTTCGTGGTTTAGGACCGCCAGGGTGACCTAGGTTCTTAACCATCTCTTTTTGGCCGTTAATGTCTTGGCCTAGATACTGTGTCCACCATTGTGCTAATTCGGTGTGCTGTGTTTCACCTGCATCAACACGTAATAACAAAAAGTCATAAGCGGCTTTAAAGCGAGGCTGTTGCGTTAGTCTGTAAGCGCGTTGCCCTGCTCGTTTATCTAAACGGTGCTGAATATGCCAAATGTCGCGAGCACCTAGTGTAAAGCGTTTTGGAACTGCAATGTGCTGAGCGCTATCGCTCAATACTTTATTCATTGCTTGAGCAAATGCATCGTATTCAACGAGTTGCTCTTGTTCTTGAATTTCTTTAGTTCGTGCTAATAATGGAAACCAAAGTAGCGCTGCAAAAATAAATGCAGGTGTTACTTTTTTATCGGCATTTATACGTTCATCGGTATTTTGAAACATTTGCTGAACAAGTGTGTGCTCTAGCCCACCAGGCTTTTTATTTAAAATGCTATCAAGGTCTGGAAATAGCGATTTAAATAAACCGTATTTACGCAGCATTAAAAAGTTAGCTTCAGCTTTACCGTTTAAAAACAGTTTAAGTACTTCTTCAAACAAGCGAGCTGGCGGAATGTTATCAAGCAAACTTGCTAGTTCTGTAATTGGTTTTTCGCTTTTCGGTGCGATGCTCATATCAAGTTTAGTGGCAAAACGCACTGCACGTAACATACGAACAGGGTCTTCACGGTAGCGAGTTTCTGGGTCACCAATGAGCTCAATTTGTTTAGCTTTAATTGCAGCTAAGCCGTTTGCGTAATCATGAATACTAAAATCATTGATTGAGTAATAAAGTGCATTGATTGAAAAGTCGCGGCGCTCTGCATCTTCTTCAATACTGCCAAATACGTTATCACGTAGTAATTGACCTTGATCGCTCGATTGGCTTATTTGGTTTTTATCTTCTGGCGCTTCGTGATGTCCGCGCATCGTTGCGACTTCTATAATTTCACGACCAAATACGATATGTGCTAAGCGAAAGCGACGACCAATTAAGCGACAGTTTCTAAAAAGTTTCTTTACTTGATCTGGCGTTGCATTGGTTACTACATCAAAATCTTTTGGTTGTTGGCCCAACAATATATCGCGAATGCAACCACCAACTAGGTAGGCGTCGTAACCACCATCTTTTAAACGGTACAGTACTTTGATTGCATTTGGGCTAAATTGTTTGCGCGAAATACCATGCTCACCACGAGTGACAACAATAGGTTCACTGCTTACCGAAGCGCTTTTTGCACTGGTATTCGGGCCGATTATTTGTCGGCAAAATTGAAAAAGCTTGGAAATAATAGTCTGTCTCCTAGAAGGTGTTGATTGACTTGTCATCGCAATCAAAAATTACAGCAAATAGGGAAGTTATAACCCAGTACAAGCTGTTTAACGTAAATAGCATATATTTAGGCGGCTATCATATACCAGCAGGGTTTAAAAATTAAGTTGATGTGTTGAAATTAAGCCGTTTTTAGCGATTTTTATTTACTTAGTTGAGTAAATTGGATGGCTTGACTCGTCGGATGCTGAGAAATCTGTATTTCGGGAACGTGTGGCACCTGTTTTAAGCTAAAGTTTTTAACTCCCCAAGCGACTAATTGTTCAATATTTAAATCGATTAGATCAGCAATTACAGGTAGTCCTAAAAACTCAAATGCACTGATTAATGCAGGTTTTGGATTGTTTTTACTAATTGCGGGTGCATAATTTTGTTTAGACAGTTTAAAGCCAGGTTTGGCAACCGCTAAAGGTAAATGAGCAAATTCAGGTACAGGGCTGTTGAGTTGTTTAAACAAACTAATTTGCCGAGCAGTAGGTTCAATTAAATCTGCACCTCTTACAATTCGATTAATCCCTTGATCAATATCATCAACAACCACTACAAGCTGATAAGCAAATAAACCATCGCTACGTTTAATTAAGTAATCTTCATGGGCAAGGGGACTATTTACCGTTATATCACCTTGGATTAAGTCACTAAATTGAGTCGTTGGATGTTGTTGAACTAAGCGAAGTGCACCGGATTCAGTGCTGTGATCAAGTACTTTGCAATGCCCCTGATAAATACCACCAATGGTTTTTATTTGTTTGCGAGTACAGGTGCAACCATAAATAAGCTTTTGTTTTAAAAGTGAGTGGGTAATATCTTGATATAAAGGCAAGCGCTGTGTTTGATAAACAACCGGTTCGTCCCAGTAAAGGGCGTAAGCGTGTAAGGTATTTAGAATATCGGAGTCGGCATTTTTTACAACGCGCGTAGTGTCTATATCTTCGATACGGACTAACCATTTACCTTTGTTTGCTTTTGCATCAAGGTAACTACCCACAGCCGCCACAAGTGAGCCAAAATGTAATGGCCCAGAAGGAGACGGTGCAAAACGACCGCGATATTTACGCACTGGCGCAGTAACGGCTGTAGGAGACATAACTAATTAATAGAGGTTAATTAGCCGCGTCCAGATTGTTTTTCTTTGATTTCTGCAAGTGTTTTACAGTCTACGCATAAATCGGCAGTAGGACGCGCTTCTAAGCGGCGTATGCCAATTTCGATGCCACAAGACTCACAAAAGCCAAAATCATCTTCTTTAATCAGGTTAATTGTTTTTTCAATTTTTTTGATTAATTTACGTTCGCGGTCACGAGTACGAAGTTCTAAAGAGAACTCTTCTTCTTGTGCAGCGCGGTCAACTGGGTCAGGAAAGTTAGCAGCTTCGTCTTGCATGTGCGATTTAGTACGGTCGACTTCATTGCGTAAATCATTACGCCAAGCTTCTAAAATCGCTCTAAAATGTGCACGTTGTGCATCATTCATGTACTCTTCACCTGGTTTTTCTTGGTATGGTTCTAAACCGGCTTGAGCCAATAAACCATGTTTCTTTTGGTCTGGCATAACTCTCTCCTAAATCCTTAATTTAATGCCTCAGCATTAGCCGGCGGTATAAATAACAGAATCTTATACCCTAGGCAAATTTATTTTTAATTAATCGAATTAGCTTCAACCATGTTCACTGATCAAAAAGTGTATTAATAGTCTATTTACACTTTTATTAATTCATGTATTCGCTCTTTAAAACTTGCCTAGTTATGTGGGCAAAAGTTTTAAAAACAAGCTGATTTGTACAATTTAACAAGGACTATTTTCGAGTCTTTGTCATTTCAACAGTAAGACTAGTTTAATTGTTTGTATTTATACATTATTTTACAAATGCTATTTTTTTATGAAGCAAAACCTCATTTGCTGAAATCTTTGCTTTGTATGCTAATACTTCAACCCCCGCCACAATTGCTTGGCTTAATAGCATGGCGTACTTTTCATCAATATGCGCAGCTGCACTTACTGTATTTATTCCTTCATGCAAAACAGCAAACAGTAATACTGCTCGGTGACCTTGTTCGATCATTTCTATTAGTTCGCGAATATGTTTTTGTCCGCGCAGTGTTTGCGCATCTGGGAAGTAGCCTTGCCCACTTTGTGGTGCATCTTGGCTTAGTAATGTGACTGATTTAACTTCTACGTAGCAATCAGGTTTATTTTCGTCTGTGAGTAAAAAGTCGATTCGGCTATTTTCACTGCCGTACTTTACTTCGCTTTGCAATTGACTGTAGTCGAGTAGCTCGCTTATCACATTATTGTTTATTGCTTCTTCTACTACTTTATTGGCCACCGCTGTATTTACACAAATAAGCTGCGATAAATTATTTTGTGTCAGCTCTAATGAATGTGGGTATTTTCGTTTTGCGTTATCGCTCGTTGAATAAAAAGCAGTAAAACCCGGCTCTGCGCATCCGGTCATTTTACCTGTATTAGCACAATGGGCGGTAAATTCGCTGCCATCACTTAATTGTAGGTCGGCTAAAAAACGTTTGTAGCGCTTTAATAAGGTGGCAGGTTGCAGAGTTGGCGTGTACTTCATGATAAATTCCAAAGCGTAAATACTGCACAGCAGTGTGGTTTATGTTATTTATCTCAAGCTGTTGGGAACTTAAGCGCTCTATAGTAAACTCGGTGGCACATTTAAGTGCAAGGGTATTCTAACATGAGTGAAAAATTTGTTGTTCAACTAAGCGAACAAGCAGCAGCGAGTCATTGGGGCGATAATGCGTCATTGTCTTTTAACGAGCGCGGTGCAACTGTTCATTTATCTGAGCAAGACACATTAAAAAATGTTCAAAAAGCAGGCCGTACTATTGCAAGCCAAGGCGTTAAAAACGTTGAACTAGCAGGCGATACCTGGTGTACAGAAAGTCAGTGGGCTTTTTATCAAGGTTTTGTAACACCAAAATCGTTAAACGGTGTTGAGTTTGTTGATAACGCACAATCAGATATTAAAGAACTTGCTCACTTAAAAACGTCAGCAATTTGGGCTCGTGAAATGGTTAACGGCACTGCCGATGACATTTATCCTGAAAGCCTTGCAGAAAAAGCGGCTGAGTTTATTCAATCATTAGCGCCTGAGCATGTAAGTTACCAAATTATTAAAGGTGATGCCTTACTAGAGCAACAATGGATTGGTATCCATGCTGTTGGTCGTGGCAGTGAACGCCCACCAGTATTGCTTGAGCTTGATTACAACCCAACAGGCGATGAAAATGCACCAGTAAGTGCTGCGCTTGTAGGTAAAGGTATTACGTTTGACTCAGGTGGTTACTCAATTAAATCAAGCGAAGGTATGCTTGGTATGAAGTGCGACATGGGCGGCGCTGCAACTGTAACCGCAGGTTTAGCATTGGCTATTAACCGTGGTATTGAAAAGCGCATTAAACTGTTTTTATGTTGTGCTGAGAACTTAATTTCGGGCCATGCATACAAATTAGGTGACATTCTTACTTATAAAAATGGCACGACAGTTGAAATTGTAAACACTGATGCTGAAGGTCGCTTAGTACTTGCTGATGGCTTAATGGCAGCAGGAGAGACTGGCGCTCCACTTATCATTGATGCAGCAACACTAACTGGAGCAGCGCTTGTTGCTGTTGGCCAAGAGTACAATGCTTTATTTGCACTTGATAAAGAACTTGCACGCGAAGTTGAAAGTTTTGCATCTCAAGAAATGGAAGCTGCTTGGCCACTGCCTCTTGAAAAATGGCATCAACAAAACTGCCCGTCTCCTTATGCTGATACGGCAAATAGCCGTGCACAAAAGGGTGGGGGTTACGGCGGTGCATCAAATGCGGCTGGCTTCTTATCACGCTTTGTGCCAAACGACGGCAAAGGTTGGGTACACATAGATTTAGCCGCTGCGTTTAACATGGGCAGCACAAGCCAGTGGGCAGCGGGTGCAACTACTCAAGGTATGCGTACAGTTGCGCGAACTTTACTAGAAAAAGCATAGTATTTACTAAATTTATGCTTTTTATACTTTGAATGAATAGGCACCACTTGGTGTCTATTTTTTTGTACGTGAAGCAAGCAATTTTATTTCATTTGCGGTAAAATCCGTCGCCAATACCTGTTTGAGTTTAATTTCTGCTTAACTCTAAGCTGCGCTCAAGCGTTATATCCACCACTGGGGTTTCTAATTATGTCAGATAAGTGCTACATCACAGCTCAACAACTGCTTGAAGATTCGTTCCGCGTAGCGGCACAAGTATACCAAGATGGCTTTCGTCCTGATTTTATTATTGGTATTTGGCGAGGTGGTGCACCGATCGGTATTGCTGTTCAAGAATATTACGATTACAAAGGCATTGAGACTGACCACATTGCAGTACGTACTTCGTCTTATTACGGTATTGGTAAACAATCGAAAGAAATTAAAGTACATGGTTTACATTACATAGTTGAAAACGCGAATGCAGGCGATTCATTATTAATTGTTGATGATGTATTTGATTCTGGTCGTAGTATTGTTGCATTAAAAGAAAAACTTTCAGAGCTTATGCGTTTAAACTTGCCACGTGATATTCGTATCGCATGCCCATATTACAAACCAAAAAACTCAAAAGTAGATACAGTGCCAGATTACTATATTCATGAGTCTGAAGAGTGGTTGGTGTTTCCGCATGAACTATCGGGTTTAACACCAGATGAAATTATTGCAGGTAAATCTGACCTTGCAAAAATACATGATATTTTGCTAGAAAAGTAAGATTCATAAGTAATACCAACCTGCATAAATCTTTGATCAATTTAACGAATTAAATTGCACTATAACGTCGTGAAAATTTTTATTTAGAACAACTAGATACAAAAATTTTTGCCTAGTTCTAGCGTAATTTACTTAACGTTAAATAGACCCCATATATAAGCAAGATTGGTATAAAAAGATAAAATAAATACGCCGTTCATTTTAAATGAACGGCGTATTTATTTCTGGCAATTAGCTATTAATACGAAAGTTTGCCTTTGCTCTTAGAATATTAAAGAGTTCTAAGTTAGAGTTCAGGTTTAGCTAAATCGTCAGAATCACCTAAGCCAAGAGTAAGTTCTTCAAGAAGTTGCTTAATCTCTTCTGATGACAAAATAAAGTCAGCATCTAGTTTTACAGCCATATCTTCTTTTGGGATATCCGCATTTTCTTCTTTTAATGTTTCTGAGTAACTTAAGCGCTTAATAGAGCCATCATTTTGTAGCATGAACTTAACGCGTTCTTGCCAATCTAGAGCAAGTTTGGTTACGCGTTTGCCACTTTCAAGATGTGATTTAACTTCGTCACACGACAAGTCATGACCTTTAAGCTTTACCTGTGCTCCGCTGTCATCTGCTTCTTCAAGCTCTGCGTCTGAGCCTATAGCAAAGCCTTCCGGTGTACTAAAGTTAGTTAACCAATCAGTTAAAAATACATCCAAGTCGTAGTTTGCAAATGCAGGTACTACTGGTAGCGTACCAAGTGATTTACGAAGCAATGCAAGTAGCTCTTCGGCTTTATTAAAGCTGCCACTATTAACAACTACCCAGCCATTTTCTTGGTCGATAAATGCAAATTGTAAGCTCGATTTTTTAAATGCTTGAGGTAGAAGAGCATGAAGAATGTTTTCTTTTAATTCGTCTTTTTCTTTTTTCTTAACTGGACGGTTTTCTTCAGCTTCAATTAAGTCAATTTTTTCAGCGACAAGTTCATTAATAACTGATGCTGGTAGTACCTTTTCTTCACGTTTAGCGCAGACTAAAATACTTTTTTGAGAAAAATGCGATAGTGTTTCACCGTGCTTTCCAAATGCTTTTGTCCAACCAAATGTAGAAAGCTCCTGGCCTGTACATGGACGAAATAAATCTTGCTCTAATGCTTTGTCGAAATCTTCTTGCGTGTATGAAACGTCTTGTTTAAAGCGATAACATATAAGGTTACTAAACCACATAGGGGTACTGATCCATTTGAAAAATTTGCCCAATCATAACAATAAAATCACTATCTCGAAATGCTTGATTTTATTCCTGCCAATTTAATTCTGATTAAAAATAGGCAGGGGTTTAGGCATGTTTTTAGGGAATTGTATATGGTAGTGCAAACCCTCACCTGGTTCGCTAATCGCTTCAATTGAACCACTTAAAGTTTGTTTTACTAAATTGAACATTATATGTGTACCAAGCCCACTACCGCCTTGATCTCGTTTTGTTGTGAAAAAAGGGTCAAACAGCTTTTTAAGTTGTTGCTCTGTAACACCGCTCCCATTATCTTTATAATCAATAGTTAAAAATGTTTCGTCGCTGGCTATTTTTATATCTATAATGCCGTTGTTTATATTTTCAAAACCATGAATTAGCGAGTTCATTATTAGGTTAGTGAAAATTTGGCTTATTGCCCCCGCAGGTAAATTTAAAACTAAGTCATCAGGACATTCTAGCTGAAGTTTATGAGATGTTTTTTTGAGCTTGGGATGAAGTGAACGGATCACCTCGTTCACGTAGTCTTTAAAATTGATCGTTCTTACTGCATCACTTGCCTGATCTACGGCTATTTGTTTAAAACTTGCAATTAGTTCTGAGGCTCTATCAAGGTTAGTTGTAAGCAAACTCGTACTTTGCTTTGCGTCATTAATGAACTCTTCAAGGGCTTTCGGCGAAAGCGTTTTTTCTTTATAGGCGGCTTCAAGCTGATTTAAGCGTTCTTGTAAAAACGAAATTGCAGTCACCCCAATTCCTATAGGGGTATTTATATCATGAGTTATCCCAGCAACGAGTCCCCCTAATGCAGCCATTTTTTCAGTGCCAAGTAAGCGCTCTTGTGCAAGACTTAATTCTTCAACATAGCGTTCTAGTTCAGTTTGTTTTGTTAGCAGCTCTTGCTCTGTACTTCTACGAAGATCAACTTCGTCAGTAAGTACAATTTTTTGTTTTTCTAATTCATATTTTTGCTGCTGTAGATCCATCATTGCTTGGCTTAAATTTGATGTTTTACGTGCTACATCTTGTTCTAATTGAATGTTATGTTGATCTAGCTTCTCATTACTAATAATGAGTTCTTTTTGTGCTTGCTCGAGCTCTAGACGGTATTGGACTACTTTATCTATTAATTTATTAAACGATTGTTCCATAACGTTGAGTTCATTATGTTCCTCCGTTTCGATTTCTATATGTTGCCCTTCAAGTTCGTCTAGTTCGAGGTTTTCTATTTGATCTGTTAGCTGAGATAAAGGGTCTGTGAGTAACTTTCTAAATGCCATTAGAAATAGAATGATTAAAAAAGTAGTTTTAATCATTGCGTTACCAATCAAAAAGTAGATTGAAACCATGATTCGACTAAAAACGACTTCACGACTAGAAAATAACGTCACATCGCCAACTTGCGTTGCTCTGCCTGAAAACTCAAAAATAAGCGGAAAAGTATAACCAAACAAACCAGACTTAGAGTCCTCTAACATGACTTCTTCTTGTACTAGCTGTTGGCTGTAAAGTTTATGTATATCGAGAGAACGGCCGAGTTGCGAAATTACTTCACCACTATCATCACGGACAATAATACCTTCAATCATAGGAATAGCTAACAGACCTTCTGCAGTTGTTATGGTTTGCTTTATATTCAGCTCCCAAATAGCACGGGTTAGGCTTCGGCTGAAGGTTTTTTGTAAAGTAGTTAGCTCGTCTCTTATATAGTCCTTAGTGTTTACATATTCGGCAATAACTTGTCCGCAAGTGACCACAAAGGTAAGCAAAAAATAGACCGATAGCACACTGGTCAGCAACTTTTTAGAAAGGCTTTGTTGTAACATAAGTGATTTATGGTTCCTTGGGTTGAGTTAAATAACTGCGGTTTATATAAAAGCTAGTCAATAAAGGCGTAAAAATAAATAAAAATTAATTTTTACTTATTAAAAAGTGTTAAAAGTCGGAAGTGTATCTCAGATATTTAACTTTCCCCCCTTAGTTAAATAATGATTTCTGTTAATGTAATCAAAATTTATTTTCTGATTACATTGAGTCTTTAGCTTTATTTTACTTCGGCATGTTTGATTTTAAGCAAGGAATGCATAACCAGATCCCGACATTTTTACTAAGCGGTTAGGTTACAAACTTTGTACCTGATTAGCTACCGAAATGAGCATGTTTAGTTATGTAAGAACAATACGCCTAGTACTATAGTTTATCGTAGGGTGAAAATTTAAGAGTAAATAATTACCATTACTTTGTTTGCTTATAAAGAGACCGTGATAAGATAAAATAAAGTTGCTATGGATAGCTGTTTTTTAACAAATTTAATTATGCTTAATACAGTAGTAAATATTATGAATTTTTCTATTTTAGTATGTGATGACTCAACCGTGGCTCGTAAGCAAGTTATTCGATGTTTGCAGCAATGTCTTGATGCAGATATTCAGCAAGCAATAAATGGCGCACAAGCTATTGAGCTATTAAATACTCATAATTTTGATTTGTTATGTTTGGATTTAACTATGCCTGAAGTTGATGGAGTTCAAGTGCTTGAGTATATCAAAGCTAATAAAATAGAGTGTTTTGTGCTCGTCATATCGGCAGATATTCAAGACAAAATGAAGTTACGAGTTACTCAATTAGGCGCTATCGATTTTATAAATAAACCAATAGATAAAACCCGCATGAATAATATTTTGCATAAATTTGGCATTCATTAGGTTTTTTCATGTTCAAAAAGGCTGTTTTATCTTTTAATTTGGGGTTGACAGCATAGCCTTTGTTAAGGCAGTCTTAACCTATGAAAACAATTAATCGCGTACTGACCATTATTATTACAACCACCATTCTTACTGGATAGTGGCATAGGTCGGTGCAACAAATTTAAAGGCCTGTGTTCACTTAGAACACAGGCCTTTTTTCGTTTTATGGGATGAGGAACATAAACAATGCGCGTTTTAAAATTTGGAGGCTCGTCGCTTGCCGACTTTACTTGCCTTCAGCAGGTAGCTCAATTAGTTAAAGCACAGCTAAAAGATGAAATGTTATTGGTGCTTTCTGCTCCAGGTGGAATGACCGATTCATTAGTTGCGTTAGCAAGTGAGGCAGAGCAAGGCTTAGATTTTTCGCAGCAATGGCAAGCATTAGCTAGCCGTTGTGAAGGCTTAAAAGCTGACGTTGAAAAAAGTGGCGTAGTAGTTACAAGCTGGCCAGACCTAAGGGAACTTAAAAATAAATTAGATGGCGTGTCGCTTATACAGTGTTGCCCTGATCAAGTTCGCGCATTTGTAATTAGCTTTGGAGAGCGCGTTAGTGTTTCTTTAATGCAGGCTTTATTGAACTCGCAAGATGCAAGATACTTAGAAGCAACAAGCTGTATAGCTTCAACGGGTGGCTACATTGATGCAGAAGCGGATTTAGTGGCAAGTAAAGCGCGCTTTCAAGCTGTGCTTAAAGAAAACCCTGCAACTATTTATATCATGCCTGGTTTTACGGCGAGTAATGATAAAGGTGAGCTTACAACGCTTGGCCGTAATGGTTCAGACTACTCAGCAGCTATTGCTGCGGCATGTTTAGAAGCTGAGATTTGCCAAATTTGGACTGACGTTGATGGCGTATATAGCGCTGATCCTCGTTATATTAAAAAAGCCACTAAAGTAGATTTTTTATCTTATAAAGAAGCGATGGAGCTTTCTTACTTTGGTGCAAAAGTACTTCACCCTAAAACAATCTTACCGTGTGCTAAAGCAGGCGTGCCATGTGAAATTAAAAATACGCATAACCCAGACGCACAAGGCTCATTAATTGGTAACGATTATTCATCTGATGAGCCCGTAAAAGCGCTTTCTAGCTTACAAGACCTTGCAATGTTAACTGTTTCAGGCCCTGGCATGAAAGGTAAAGTAGGCATGGCGTCTAAGGTATTTAACGCGCTTGCTCACGATAACGTATCAATTGTATTGATCACGCAATCATCATGTGAATTTAGCATTAGTTTTTGTGTGCACGAAACAGACCTAGCACTTGCACTCGATGCGCTACAAACTGCATTTGAGCTTGAATTACAAGCAGGGCTTATTGAGCCTGTACAAGTGCAGCGCAATTTAGCCATTGTTACTTTAGTGGGCGATAACATGCGCGCACACCGTGGTTTAGCAGCTAAGTTTTTTGCATCGCTTGCACAAGCGCAAGTAAATATTGTGGCAATTGCACAGGATTCTACAGAAAGTGCTATTTCTGCGGTAATTGATGGTGAGTTGTGTAATGACGCCGTAAAAATATGCCATGAAAACTTTTTCACGCATGTGCCGTCAATTGATGTGTTTTTACTAGGTTGTGGCTTAGTAGGGCAAGAGCTTATTAATCAGCTTGAACGTCAACAAGCTTGGCTTGAAAAGCGTAATATTAAACTCAACTTGTACGGTGTTGCTAACTCTCGTCAATTACACCTTGATAACGAAGGCATTGCTTTTAGTGATTGGCAGCAAAAATTAGCCTCATCTGAGCAAGCATTTGATTTAAAGTTAGTAGAGCAATTTGTTAAGCAAAACCACTTAGTGAATCCGGTATTAGTAGATTGTACATCTTCAGATGCACTTGCTGCGCAGTATGTAGACTTTTTAAATGCAGGTTTTCATGTAGTTGCTGCCAATAAAAAAGCAACAACAAGCTCATACACGTATTACCAAGATTTAATTGCGGCAACACAAAAGAATAATCGTAAATTTTTATACGAAACAAATGTTGGTGCAGGCTTACCAGTTATCGATAACTTGCAGTCATTATTTGGTGCCGGTGATGAGTTATTAGAGTTTAGCGGTATTTTATCAGGCTCACTTTCGTATATGTTTGGCGCACTTCAAGATGGTTTATCACTTTCTGAGGCAACTATTAAAGCCAAAGAAAGCGGTTTTACTGAGCCAGACCCTCGTGATGATTTATCGGGTACCGATGTAGCACGTAAGTTATTGATCATTGCTCGCGAAGCCGGCATGAAGTTGGAGCTAAGCGATATTGAAGTTGAGTCAGTATTACCACAAGGTTTTGCACAAGGTGATAGCGTTGATGAGTTTATGGCAAAACTACCAAGCCTAGATGCTGATTTTAATGACCGCATTCAAAGTGCTGCGAGCGAAGGTAAGGTACTTCGTTATGTAGGTACAATTAAAGAAGGTCACTGTAAAGTAGGTATTGAGGCTGTTGATGAAAAACATGCGCTTAATGTAATTCGCGATGGCGAAAACGCGCTGGCTATTTTAAGTCAATACTACCAGCCACGTCCGTTTGTAATTCGTGGTTATGGTGCAGGCTCTGAAGTAACAGCAGCGGGTGTATTTGCTGATATTTTAAAAACACTATCGCGCTAGGAGCTCGTTATGATTGAAGTATATGCTCCGGCGTCTATTGGTAATTTTGCAGTGGGTTTTGATGCACTTGGCGCAGCGCTTGCGCCAATTGATGGCAGTTTATTAGGCGATGTAGCCATTGTAAGTGCAGCACCAAGTGACGAATTTATTTGCACTGGCGACTACGCTCACAAGTTACCAAGTGATGCTAATGAAAATTTAGCGTACCAGTGTTTAGTGCATTTTAGAGCGCATGTTGCGCCTAATATGCCAAGCGTAAAGCTCGAGCTTAAAAAGAATTTACCAATTGGATCTGGGCTTGGCTCTAGTGCATGTTCGGTAGTGGCTACCTTTGCAGCTCTTGATAAGTTTGCACAAACTAACTTAAGTCAGGTTGAGCTTATTGAGCTTATGGCTGACTTTGAAGCTGTGGTAAGCGGCGGTCGTCATTACGACAACATCACGCCATGTTATTTAGGTGGTTTGCAATTAACAGGTGATTTAATCCCTGATAAATCGATTGCACTGCCTGTTGATGATAATTGGTACTACGTTGCTGCGTTCCCTGGTTTTTCACTCAACACTGCAAAAGCGCGCTCGGTTTTACCAAAAGAGTTGAGCATGCATGCAAGTGTTGAGTTTGCACAGCGTTTATCGGCATTTAGTAGCTTACTGTTAACTAATCGTTTTGACGATGCGCTGAGCATAATGAAAGATGAAATAGCAGAACCTTACCGCGCACCGCTTATTAAAGGCTTTAGTGAAGCCAAAGCAAGCTTACCAGCGCTGGGCGCTGAAATAGTGAGTATTTCGGGCGCAGGACCCACCTTGTTTAGTGTATGTAAAACACTTGAAGCTGCACAGCAATGCGCGCAGTGGTTAGAGGCAAATTACATTAACGAGCAAGGCTTTTGCCACATTTGTAAATTAGATAACGACGGCACGCGTCAATTAACAGTTTTATAGGATAGGTAGTCATGCAATTACATAATTTAAAAGATAGCTCACAAAAAGTGTCGTTCGTTGAAGCCGTAAAAACAGGTTTGGGTCGTAATCAAGGTGTGTTTTTTCCTGAAACCCTTGCCCCACTGTCCGATGTTGATGCATTGCTTGATATGGACTTTGTAACACGCAGTGGCAAAATATTATCTCACCTAATTGGTGATGAGCTACCAAGCGACACTGTGGCACAAATGGTTAAAAATGCATTTAACTTTCCAGTTAAGCTGGTGGAAGTTGAAGAGAATACATACTGCTTAGAGTTGTTTCATGGTCCTACGCTTGCGTTTAAAGACTTTGGTGGCCGCTTTATGGCAGAGTGTTTGGCGCAATTTAATGAAGATGAAAAAGTAACTATTTTAACCGCAACATCGGGCGATACTGGTGCAGCCGTTGCACATGCTTTTTATAATAAGCCAAATATTGATGTTGTAATTTTATATCCTAAAGGCAAAATTTCACTTGCTCAGCAAAAGCTATTTACTACGCTAGGTAACAATATTCATTGTTATGCAGTTGAGGGCAGCTTTGATGATTGCCAAGAGTTAGTTAAAAATGCCTTTTTAGATGAAGAAGTTAAATCAACACTTGGGCTTAATTCTGCTAATTCAATTAATATTAGCCGTTTAGTTGCTCAGGTTTGTTATTACTTTGAGGCCATTGCACAACTACCAAAAGAAAAACGCGCAACAGCGCATATATCAGTGCCAAGTGGCAACTTTGGTAATGTATGTGCTGCAATGATTGGTGCGGTTATTGGCTTACCTGTAGGTAAATTAAGTGCAACAACCAACCAAAATGATACTGTGCCGCGCTTTATGCTTGATAAAACGTGGACGCCAAGCGCAACACTTGAGTCGCTTTCAAATGCAATGGATGTAAGTAAGCCAAACAACTGGCCACGTGTGCAAACAATGTTAGATAATAACTGGTTTAGCTACGATAACTTTTATTCAACTAGCGTAAACGAGCAAGACACGCAATCGGTGATGAAAAAAATTCAACAAACGGGTTATGTTGCAGAGCCTCACACTGCTATTGCGTACCAAGGTCTTGTTGAAAATCGAGCGCCTGGTGCAGCGGGTATCTTTTTAGCGACCGCTCACCCTGCTAAGTTTAAAGAAAGCGTGGAGGATATTTTAAATATTGAATTGGATATGCCAAAACCACTTAGCGATGCATTAGCAAAACCATGTCTAGCAAGCGATATAAACGCCGATTACGACGCATTACGTACAGAAATACTTGCAAAGCTAGGATAATAAAAAATAACAATTAAAGCGGCTATGGCCGCTTTTTTTATAAATTATAATTCAAAAAAGAGAGGCTTTCATTAGCTAATTAAATGTGAAAAATGAAATGCATTTAAAATAGTTATGTACTTATTAAAAAATATCATCTTAAAAAGTCTGTGAAATAGTTTCAATCCCTGTTTAAATATCCTCAACTTAAGAGCGTAGGCAAAGAGTCGTTTAAAGCGTACAATAAAGCCTCTAAAAAACACCATACACGTTGCCCTAGGAGACCCCAATGTTAGAACGTAGCATGAATATTTCGGATTTTGATCCAGAGTTATTTGACGCAATCACTAAAGAAACTGCTCGCCAAGAAGAGCACATTGAACTAATTGCATCTGAAAACTACTGTAGCCCACGTGTACTAGAAGCACAGGGTTCACAGCTTACTAACAAATACGCAGAAGGTTACCCAGGCAAACGTTATTATGGCGGTTGTGAGCATGTAGATGTTGTTGAGCAATTAGCAATTGACCGTGCTAACGAATTATTTGGTTCTGACTACGCAAACGTACAGCCACATGCTGGTTCGCAAGCAAACGCTGCTGTTTTTCTAGCGCTATTAGAAGCAGGCGATACTGTATTAGGTATGAGCTTAGCTCATGGTGGTCACTTAACTCACGGTTCTCACGTAAGCTTCTCTGGTAAGCTTTACAATGCAATCCAATACGGACTAGATGAAGCAACGGGCGAAATTGATTACGCACAAGTTGAAGCACTAGCACTTGAGCACAAACCAAAAATGATTATTGGTGGTTTCTCAGCGTACTCAGGTATTGTTGATTGGGCTAAATTCCGTGAAATTGCTGACAAAGTAGGTGCTTATCTGTTTGTTGATATGGCTCACGTTGCAGGTTTAATTGCGGCAGGCGTTTACCCAAGCCCAGTTCCTCATGCACATGTTGTAACTACAACTACGCATAAAACACTTGCTGGTCCTCGTGGTGGTTTAATTATCTCTGCATGTGGCGACGAAGCAATCTATAAAAAGCTTAACAGCGCAGTTTTCCCTGGTGGCCAAGGTGGTCCTTTATGTCATGTTATTGCAGCAAAAGCCGTGGCATTTAAAGAAGCGCTTCAACCAGAATTTAAAGTATACCAAACACAAGTTGTTAAAAACGCAAAAGCAATGGTTGCTGTAATGCAAGAGCGCGGCTACAAAATCGTATCTGACAAAACTGAAAACCACTTATTCCTACTTGATTTAATCGATAAAGATATTACTGGTAAAGATGCAGACGCAGCCCTTGGTAACGCTAACATCACAGTTAATAAAAACTCAGTGCCAAACGATCCACGTTCTCCGTTTGTAACATCTGGTTTGCGTATTGGTTCTCCTGCAATCACTCGTCGTGGTTTCAAAGAAGAAGAATCAAAAGAGCTTGCTGGATGGATTTGTGACGTACTAGATAACATCACTGATGAATCTGTACAGGCGCAAGTTAAAGAAAAAGTAAAAGCAATTTGTGCAAAATTACCTGTATACGCTTAATTGCATAAGCAACAGTAATTAACAGCACAACAGTTAGGGAGCTGTTTATCTTTTGAGATTAAATTTGCGCTGTTTTTGAAGTGGCTCTAAAAGTAGTTTTTGCTTTGTGGCTGGGTTTTGACTCAGTTTATTCGATTATAAATCGCACAGTGCAATTAAATTGGCTCTAGATAAAACAAATTTAAATCCTGAAAGAGCAACAGACCTTAATTTTTGCTAAGATAAAAGACCGCTATTTAGCGGTCTTTTTTGTTTTAAAACGGAAGTACCGAGCTATGCATTGTCCATTTTGTACCGCAAAAGATACTAAAGTTATTGACTCACGCCTTGTTGGTGGAGGCCATCAAGTTCGCAGGCGCCGTGAGTGCAACGACTGCCACGAGCGCTTTACTACATTTGAAGGCGCTGAACTGGTTATGCCTCGTGTTATTAAACAAGATGGCAGCCGCGAACCATTTAACGAAGATAAATTATTAAATGGCTTAAATCGCGCACTCGAAAAACGCCCAGTGAGCACAGAGCAAGTAGACGAAGTAGTGAATATAATAAAATCGCAGTTGCGTGCTACAGGCGAGCGAGAAATTTCAAGCCATTTGGTTGGTGAATGCATTATGGAAGCCCTCAAAAAGCTCGATAAAGTAGCGTATGTAAGATTTGCCTCTGTTTATCGTTCGTTTGAAGACATACGCGAATTTGGCGAAGAAATTGCCCGTTTAGGGGAGTAACAATGCAAAGCCAAACTACTTTTACAGAACATGATGAAATGTATATGGCACGTGCCATAGAGCTTGCCAAAAAAGGCCGGTTTACTACCACGCCTAACCCTAATGTTGGCTGTGTATTAGTTAAAAATAATCAAATAATTGGTGAGGGTTTTCATCAATTAGCAGGTCAAGGCCATGCTGAAGTAAATGCGCTGGCAATAGCGGGTAATAATGCACAAGGTGCAACGGCTTATGTAACGCTTGAACCGTGTAGTCATTATGGGCGTACGCCACCGTGCGCTGAAGGCTTAAAAAAGGCGGGCGTAGTAAAAGTAATTGCCGCTATGGTTGATACAAACCCACAAGTTGCTGGCAAAGGCCTTAAAATATTGAGCGATGCCGGTATTGACGTTGCTTATGGGTTACTCGAATCACAAGCGCGAGCACTTAACGTTGGCTTTTTTAAGCGAATGGAACAAGGCTTACCTTATGTGACCTGTAAAATGGCAGCAAGCATAGATGGTAAAACAGCCCTTAAAAATGGGCAAAGTAAGTGGATCACAAGCCCTGCTGCTCGACAAGACGTACAATTATACCGAGCGAAAAGCTGCGCTATTTTAACCGGTGCCGATACCGTGTTAGTCGATGATGCTAAACTTAATGTGCGACTAAGTGAGCTGCCTTGCACACTGCCTACTGATTTGCCGCTTCGCCAGCCCGTGCGTGTTATAATTGACTCTCAAAACCGTTTAACACCTGACCTTGCTTTATTTGAAATCCAAAGTGATGTAATTATATTTACCATTAAGGTTGATAAATCATTGCAATGGCCGCATTTTGTAAAGCATATTGAAGTCAGTGAAAGTAACGGTAAAGTTGATTTACAAGCCGTTTTAGAAAAACTTGGGCAACTGCAGTTTAATAATGTTTGGCTTGAAGCTGGCGCAACACTTGCTGGTAAAATGACAGAGCTTAATTTAGTTGACGAGTTTGTTTTTTATTTGGCGCCTAAACTAATGGGCCATGATGCAAAAAGTTTAGTTAATTTTCCTGAATTGACGAGTATGCAAAACACCGTTGATTTAACATTTAATGAATGTGCGCGCATTGGTGACGACTTACGTATCACCGCGTTAAAAAACTCATTAAAATCACTTAATAAAAAGAGTAGCGCTATGTTTACTGGGATAATAGAAGCCACAGGCAAAATTGCTTTATTACAAAAAAAACAAGGCGACTTAGCCATTCGTATCCAAAGTGCTGACCTTGATATGAAAGACGTAAAGCTAGGCGACAGCATTGCAACCAATGGCGTTTGCTTAACCGTAGTTGATAAACATATTGACGGTTTTAGTGCTGATTTATCTAACGAGACGATTGGTTTAACCGGTTTTGCTCACTATGCTTTAGGGCAAACGGTGAATCTTGAAAAAGCCATGCAACCTGTTTCGCGTTTAGGCGGTCATTTAGTATCTGGCCATGTTGATGGCATAGCAACGATTACAAGCATTACAGCAAACGCTCGAGCAACAGAGTATTGGCTTACAACCGAAGAAAATTTAATGAAATACATTCCTTACAAAGGTTCGGTATGTATTGATGGTATAAGCCTGACAGTAAACGCTGTAGAAGGTAATAAATTCAAATTAACAATTGTCCCACATACGAGTGAGCAAACCACAATTGCTTATTTTAAAGTAGGCACTCAAGTTAATTTAGAAGTCGATCAAATTGCACGTTATTTAGAGCGCCTTATAAAAGGTGCAGAGCAACCAACGGGCTCTGATATTTCGATGAGCTTACTCGCTAAAGCGGGTTTTATTAAATAACGAAACTGATAACTTACACGAGCAAATTTATGAATTTACACAGCGCACAAGAAATCATCGACGATATTAAAGCCGGTAAAATGGTTATTTTAATGGATGATGAAGATAGAGAAAATGAAGGCGATTTAATAATAGCTGCTGAGCATATTAGCGCAGAAGCGATTAATTTCATGGCTACCCATGGCCGTGGTTTAATTTGTTTAACCATGACGCAAGAGCGTTGCGAGCAACTTGATTTACCGTTGATGGTTAAAAACAATGGTGCAGCATTTTCGACTAACTTTACAATGTCGATAGAAGCATCAAAAGGTGTTACAACCGGTATTTCAGCAGCAGATAGAGCGCGCACAGTGCAAGCTGCGATAGCTAAAGGTGCAATACCAAGTGATATTGTGCAGCCGGGGCATATTTTTCCTATTATGGCACAACCTGGTGGTGTACTCACTCGCGCAGGACACACCGAAGCTGGCTGTGATTTAGCGCGTTTGGCTGGGCTTGAAGCATCATCTGTTATTGTTGAAATACTTAATGCTGATGGCACCATGGCGCGTCGCCCTGATTTAGAAGTCTTTGCGAAAGAGCACGATATTAAAATTGGCACCATTGCTGATTTAATCGAATACCGCAACTTAAACGAAACAACAATTGAGCAAGTAGCAAAATGTAAGTTACCAACAGAGCATGGTGAGTTTGATTTGGTGACTTACAAAGACACAATTGACGGCCAATTACATTACGTATTGCTTAAAGGCGATATAAAAGAGCAAGAACCGACAAATGTACGTGTACATTTGCAAAGTACCTTTAACGATATCCTACTTTCGGACAGAAGTGCTGACCGTAGTTGGGGCCTTTCTGAAGCAATGGCTTATATCGCTAAAAATGAAGGTGCTTTAGTTATTTTAGGTAAGCAAGAAAGCACTGAAGAATTAGAAGCAACAGTAAAAGCATTCGCGGCAGCTGATGCTGGCGAAAGCGTTACGCCACGTAAATTCAAAGGTACATCTCGTACTGTTGGCGTAGGCTCGCAAATACTTGCCGATCTTGGAATTAAACAAATGCGATTAATGAGTCGTCCTAAAAAGTACCATGCACTTTCGGGCTTTCATTTAGAAGTTGTTGATTACATTGAGCCACAATAAGCATCACGCTTAAACTAGGCTATTATTTTATTTTTATGGTATGATGCGCAGCAATTTTTGCGCAATCGCAACCGCTTGAACTTATTTTTAGGGTTATCAAATGAAAATTATTGAAGGTAATAAGTACGCTCCAGGCAAAAAGTTTGCCATTGTCATTTCTCGTTTTAATGACTTTATTGGTAGCAGCCTCCTTGCAGGTGCTGTTGATGAGCTAAAACGCACAGGTGGCGTATCTGATGACGACATTACCGTTATTTATGTACCAGGCGCGGTAGAATTACCTTTAGCGGCTAAACGCGTTGCAGCAAAAAAAGAGTATGATGCAATCATCGCATTAGGCGTAGTGATCAGAGGTGGTACACCACACTTTGACCTAGTTGCTGGCGAATCAAACAAAGGTCTTGCGCAAGTATCACTTGAGTATGATATCCCGGTTGCATTTGGCGTATTAACCACAGAAAGCATTGAACAAGCAATTGAGCGTGCTGGCACCAAAATGGGCAATAAAGGCGGCGAAGCTGCTTTAGGCGCGCTTGAAATGGTTAATGTGTTAGATAAAATTTAAGTTTAAGGAATTTTTGTGAAACCAGCAGCAAGACGTAAAGCACGTATCTTAGCACTCCAAGCCGTTTATTCTTGGCAAATAAGTGGCAATTTAATTGCCGATATCGAACAACAAATGTTGATCGAAACAGACGTTACTAAAATTGATGTTGAATACTTTAAAGATTTAGCGACGGGTGTTGCTGTAAATTATAAGCAACTAGACGAAGCTGTATCACCACATTTAACACGTCCGTTTAATGACTTAGATATGGTTGAGCGTGCAATTTTACGTTTAAGCAGCTATGAGCTTAAGTTCCGTGAAGACGTACCTTATAAAGTTGCTATTAACGAAGGTATTGAGCTTGCCAAAATTTTTGGCGCTGAAGATAGCCATAAATTTGTAAACGGTGTACTTGATAAAGCTGTTAAGCATTTACGCAAGTAATAACAATTCACTCTGAATTTTAAATTTCAGATTGATTGGTTAAACAACCGTTAAAAGGAGAGCCGGCATAGGTCGGCTTTTTTGTGTATGAAGGAATTTGAATTAATTAATCGCTACTTTAAAGGTCGCGGTATCACTCGTCGTGATGTAAACCTAGGAATAGGGGATGATTGCGCATTGGTCTCTGTTCCACAAAATTGCCAACTTGCCGTTACAACAGACACTCTTGTTGCTGGCGTGCACTTTTTTGATGATATTTCCCCTCGCGCACTCGGTCATAGAGCACTCGCTGTGAATTTAAGTGATTTAGCTGCAATGGGCGCTGAACCAACATGGGTTTCGGTTGCACTCACATTGCCAAGTATAGATCCGCAGTGGATTGAAGAATTTACTGAAGGTATGCATGAAATTGCAGAATACTTTAATGTACAAATTATTGGTGGCGATACGACTCAAGGGCCATTAACTATTACTATTTGTGCAAAAGGAACGGTACCTGAGGGGAAAGCTCTGCGCAGAAGTGGTGCTAAAGTGGGGGATTGGATTTATGTTACAGGTCCTTTAGGGGATGCAGGTTTAGCTATTGAATCGCGCAAGCAAGGTTTTAAAATAGAGCCTGAACATTTAAAATATGTTAATAAACGTTTCGATTATCCAACACCTCGCGTAGCAGCTGGCCAAGTTTTACGCGGACTTGCATCATCGGCTATTGATGTATCTGACGGTCTTATTGCTGATTTAGGCCATATTCTAGATATGTCGCAAGTAAGTGCTGTTATTAATGTTGAAAGTATTCCTACATCAGATGCGATGAAATCGAGCCTTGATTTTGATCAGCAATTACCGTTTATTCTTAGCTACGGCGATGACTACGAATTGTTATTTACTGTTCCTGATAGTAATAAAGGGATGTTGGATTTAAAACTACGTCAATATGGTGTAGATGCCGTATGTATAGGACAAGTTAAAAGTGGTGATGGCCAAATTGAGCTTTTATACAATGGTGAAGAGTTTAATTTTGAGCAGCATGGCTTTGAGCATTTTGCAAAGGAGCAGGTTTGAATAATAACCGCAAGTTTAATTTAAAGCGTCCGCACCAATTTTTTGGTTTAGGGTTTGGCACAGGCCTTGCGCCTAAAGCGCCTGGTACATTTGGTACTTTTGCTGCACTGCCATTTATTTTTATGACAATGTACTATCCATTATGGTTACAAATTGTGTTTGCTGTAGTGATCAGTATATTTGGTATATGGGCATGTGGTAAAACGGCTGATGATTTAGGCGTGCATGACCATCCTGCAATTGTATGGGATGAAGTAGCTGGCTATTACATTACCATGATTGGCGCAGCGCTTAGCTGGCAGAGTTTATTAGTTGGCTTTTTGTTATTTCGCTTTTTTGATATAGCAAAACCAGGCCCAATACGTATGCTAGATAAACGAGTACATGGCGGTTTAGGTATTATGGCTGATGATATATTGGCTGGTATTTTTTCGCTTATTTGTTTGCAAGCGTTAATAAAAGTGGGTTTACTACCCTTTTAATTTTTATATTTGAATTGTTTAACTAGGTGGCAGCAATATGATGCGATTTTTACTGGTTTGTGTACTGATGTTGTGCGCGACGCCAAGCTGGGCCTCAATTACTGATTATGTCGTTAAGCAATGGAATATAAAAGACGGTTTGCCGTCACAATCACTCAAAAGTGTAGTGCAAGATCAGCAAGGTTATATGTGGCTGGGTACTCAGTTTGGGTTAAGCCGTTTTGATGGAACAACATTTACTAATTATAGTACCCAAAATAGTTCTTTTTTACCAAGTAATGGTATTAATAAACTTTTAATCGATTCGAACGGGTTATTGTGGATAGGTACTAAAAGCGGATTAGTTGTAATTAACCCGGCAACATTTGCAGCACAAGAATTTAATATTAAAGGCCCTGTAAGGGATATTTTAGAAGATTCTAAAGGTAGTATCTGGATTGCAGCAAATGGTTTGTATTATGTTGATAGAGGGCAAGTTGACTTGCAAACTCACGCTAGCGGTCAACTACCTATTGTCAATGCGACAGTAATCACCCAAATTGTCGGCTCAGTTAGTCAAATGGCACTTTCTCCGGAAGGTATTTGGCTGGTTAATGACCGTCATTTGTTACGCCTTACTAAAAACGCCTCCGATTTTTCTAAATTACGTTTAGAGCTCACTGCAAAAATATCGCTACCAGAGCGTTTAGCGCAAACTATTGTGCATGATTTATCATTTTTGAACGGCAATTTATACTTGGCTTCAGAACTAGGTGCATATTTTCTAGATTTAGATGATGAGCTAAGGCCATTTCCTTTACCCAATGCTAATAATTCAGCTGTTTATAAGTTTATGAGTGATACCAATGGTGGATTATGGGTTTCAACTTACGGGCGTTTATTATTTAGAGATAAGTCAGGCGAATGGCAATGGGTTGAGCCAAGCCAGCTAGATCAAAGTATTTGGTTTGCAGATATTTTTCGTGATGATAAAAATAATGTATGGCTAGCAAGCTTTAGTGAAGGCTTATGGCTTGCGCATGAAGGGCGGGTTGAACGACATTCAGCTGTATCTGAGATGACTGAGGCCGTTATGGCAATAAGCCAAGCACCTGATGGTAAATTATGGGTCGCTAACAAAAGTGGTATTGGTTACTTTGATTTAAGTAAAAGCTTTATAAATCTGATCCCTAGTAGTAAATACAGTCGATCGTCAGTCCATGACTTACAGTTTGATGGTGAGCGACTCTATATAGCCACAGGAAGAGGTTTATTTGTTTATGAGAATAATACACTTTATACCGTTCCAGGGCGTGCGCTACGTGATAACCCTGTATTTGCTATAAGCCGTTCAAGCAAAGGTGGTTTTTGGATTGGCACTGGACGGGGGTTATATCGTCTTGGTTATGCGGGGCTAACGCCGTTTGCGTATAATGCATTTTTAGGTAGTAAGTTTATTACTTACGTATTGGATAAAACTAATTTTGGTGTGATAGGTACAAGTAAAGGCGCCTATTACTTTACCGAGCGTGGCATTGAAAAAATTGGTGATCAAACGTCTTTAGAAAGTGCTTATGTAACAAGTGTACTGCATATTGATGGTGTAGGTATTTTAATTGGTTCTCTTAACGATGGGCTTTTTTATAGAAGTACCCAAGGGCAATGGCGTCAACTTGATGCGGCTAATGGTCTACCATATGGATCAATTTTTAGCCTCGAATACGATGAAAAGCTAAAACATGTTTGGGTTAGCACCATGAAAGGCGTTTATAGGATGCCTGTAGATCAATTCAAAGCAGATATTAAAAGCTTAAAAGTAGAGGAAGTTATTTCTTCATTTGATCGTCAACTCGATGGTAAAGCTAATCAGTGTTGTAGTGGGTTAGGCCATGACGCAGTTGCTAATATTGGCAGTTCAATTTGGTATCCTAGTTTGCAAGGGATTGTAGAGATCCCTAAAAACGTAGAGCTATTTGGCGTGTTGTCATTGAAGCCAAAAGTAGAAACAATTACCACACCATTGCGTAATTTAACAACTGCAGCCTTAGGTCAAAAACCATCATTAGAAACTGATGAGCGAGATATAACGCTTACCTACACGGCTATAGATTATTATGCACCAAACAGCATTGAATTTAGGTATAAGCTAAGTGGCTTAGATAGCGATTGGCGTTATGCAAATACACGTAGAGAAGCTATTTATACTAACTTACCGGCAGGGTCGTTTTTATTTCAGCTTGAAGCAAAGCGACAAGGTGAAGATTGGAGTAAAGCACAAGAAGCTGAATACGGCTTTATTGTGCCAGAGCGCTTTGATGAAACTATTTATTTTAGATTGTTGATCACCAGTGGCTTCATTTTGTTTTTTTACTTGGTTTTTTGGGTATTTAGAGCACAAGAGCGCAGAAAGCAAGAAGCACTCGAGGGATTGATCACCGAACGTACATTAGAGTTACGTCAAGCTAATGATAAGCTTAATCAAGTGAATTCACAGCTCAAGCTAGTAAGTCATTCAGACGAGCTTACGGGGCTTCGTAGTCGTCGATTTTTGTTCGATCAATTGCCTAAAGATATCGAACACTTTCAACGTAATTCTCAATCGCTGCAAGCTCAGGGTAAGTCACTTGTTTTACTAATAATCAACTTTGATAACTTTAGTCGAATTAACGATGCATATGGCCCAATAGCGGGTGATAGCTGTTTGCAGCAAATGGCAGCATTACTTAACTCTCGCACACAAGGATCCGACTACGTAGCGCGTTGGAGTGGCGATGAATTTTTACTCCTACTGCGTGATTTTAAATGTAATAAAATAGATAGCTATGCTTCGGAGCTGTGCCAAGCTGTTGCAGAGTATTCATTCCAGCTTCCGAATGGAAAAAGTACTAATATTATGGCGTCAATTGGTTGGTCTTTCTACCCGTTACCACTTTTAGGTGGGCAAGTAATCAGTTGGGAGACATCTATTAACTTAGCTGATATTGCACTGCACCAAGTTAAAAAGCGTGGTGGCGATGGTGTTGCAAACATTACATTTGATGATCAGCTTGATGCATTTGAGTTTGAGCAAAACTCTAACGTTGACCAACAATTAGGTATTTTACAAAGTAATGGCCTAGCTGATATTAAAGTGTGGATGCGCTGATCAGCTGATGGGTAATATTTGACATTAAAAAAGGAGCCTAGGCTCCTTTTTTAATGTGCTCTACATTTAAATGTATAGAAGTTAATTAATAAACGTTTTAATCGCGGTTAGTATTCCTTGCTCGCCTAATCCCATTTCATCGTGCATTTCATCTTGCGTGCCGTGTTTAATAAACTCATCAGGAATACCTAAGTTAAGGATATTAATATCAGCTTTTTGCGTTGCCAGGTATTCGTTAACTGCAGAGCCGGCACCGCCAGCAATCGCGTTATCTTCAAGCGTAACAATTACATCGTGGCTAGTAGCAAGCTCATTTAAAAGTGCAGTATCAAGTGGTTTAATAAAACGCATATTAACAAGCGTTGCATCTAATTCGTTAGCTGCAAGCTGTGCGTTTTCAAGTAATGTACCGAATGATAAAATGGCAATCTTTCTGCCTTGTTTAACCGTATTTGCTTTGCCTATTTCAAGCAATTGCATAGTGCTTTCAATGTCTGCAGTACCTGCGCTACCTCGAGGATAACGAACTGCAACAGGGCAGTTTGCTTTATAACCGGTGTATAGCATTTGGCGACACTCGTTAGTGTCGCTTGGTGCCATAATGACCATATTTGGAATACAGCGCATAAAGCTTAAATCGTACGCACCTTGGTGAGTTTCACCATCGGCTCCAACAATGCCTGCCCGGTCAATGGCAAATAATACAGGTAAGTTTTGCAGTGCAACATCATGTATTAATTGGTCATATGCACGTTGTAAAAAGCTTGAGTAAATAGCCACAACAGGCTTTAAACCTTCACAGGCAAAACCAGCAGCTAAAGTAACAGCATGCTGCTCTGCAATGGCCACATCAAAATACTGGCCAGGGAATTCTTTAGAAAAACGCACCATACCTGAGCCTTCGCGCATTGCTGGCGTAATCGCCATTAAATTGCTGTCTTGCTCTGCCATATCGCATAACCAATCGCCAAATACTTTTGAAAAAGTAGCTGCACTAGGTTTAGATTTAGGTAAGCTAGTTGTGCTTGGGTCAAATTTTGGTACGCCATGATAGCCAATCGGATCGGCTTCAGCTGGTTTATAACCCTTACCTTTTTGCGTTTTTATATGTAAAAGTTGCGGACCTTTTAAATTACGCATATTACGTAATGTATCTACAAGCATGTTTACATCGTGACCATCAATTGGGCCGATGTAATTTAGGCCTAATTCTTCAAAGAAGGTACCTGGGATCATCATGCCTTTAATATGCTCTTCCATTTTACTGGCAAGTTGCTTTACCGGAGGCACGCCTGAGAGTAACTTTTTGCTACCTTCACGAATGTTAGTGTAAAAGCTACCCGATAAAATTCGGGCAAAGTGATTTGTTAAGGCGCCAACATTTTCAGAAATCGACATTTCGTTATCATTTAAAATAATAAGCATGTCTGATTTTACATCACCTAAATGATTCATCGCTTCAAATGCCATGCCTGCGGTTATTGCTCCGTCACCAATAATGGCTACAGATTTTCGACCTTTGCCTTCTTTTTGGGCGGCAATAGACATACCTAAGGCAGCTGAAATAGAGGTGCTTGAATGACCTACGCTAAACGTATCGTATTGGCTTTCATCGCGAAAAGGAAAAGGGTGTAAACCGTCTTTTTGGCGAATAGTGTGCATTTGGTCGCGACGACCTGTAAGGATTTTATGTGGATAAGCTTGATGACCCACATCCCAAACTAGGCGATCGTCTGGAGTGTTATAAACATAATGCAGCGCAACGGTTAGTTCAACCGTCCCTAAACCAGACGCTAGATGACCGCTACTTTGCGATACTGAGTTGAGTAAATAATCGCGCAGCTCATTGCTAAATGCAGGGAGTTTATCTTGCGCTAAATCACGCAATTGGGCTGGCTCGTCAACCAAATTAAGTAATGGATACTTGCTACTATCAAGTGTCATGGTTTTATATATATCCTTCGCTAACATTAATTAATCCAAAGCTTTTACGAATAATTAATGTTGAGTAATAATGTCAGTGTTAATTGCAATACGTGTGAGTAATAATTAGTGGTCACGCTCAATTAGGTAATTTGCCAGCGATGCAAGAAGTGTGGTGTCTGCATCTATATTTGCCAACGCTTCATGGGCTTGTTGTATTAAGTTTTGTGCCTTTTCTTTAGCGCCTAGCATACCTAATAACGCAGGGTATGTCGCTTTATTCGCGGCAATATCGGAGCCTTGTGGTTTACCTAAAGTAACCGTATCGCCTTCAACATCTAAAATGTCGTCGTGTACTTGAAATGCAAGCCCTATAGCATACCCAAAAACGCTTAAGTTTTCTAAGGTTTGTTCATCAACATTTTCGCTGCACAGTGCACCAAGTGTAATTGCGCAATTAATAAGTGCGCCAGTTTTTAGCTTATGTATTCGCTCAAGTTCTTGTACTGTAATTATTTTATCAGTGGCTGCAATATCTAAACCTTGACCTGAAACCATTCCTTCAAGGCCTGATGCGTGGGCGAGTGCCGCTATCATTTTTACCTGTGTTTGAGCAGAGCAGTTAAAACTATGTTTAGCAATTAGTTCAAAAGCTAAAGTTTGAAGAGCATCGCCGGCTAAAATTGCTTGGGCTTCACCATAAACTATATGACAAGTTGGTCGACCACGACGCAGATCGTCGTCATCCATAGCAGGTAAGTCATCATGTACTAGCGAGTAACTGTGTATGCATTCAATAGCTGCTGCTAATATATCTAAATCTTTTTTGTCTGCCCCTAATATTTTGCCTGTTGCGTAGACTAAAAATGGGCGCAGCCTTTTTCCACCATTAAACAAACTGTAATGAGTTGCTTCTTTTATTGCTCTATCACTATCAAGTGCTTGTTCAAAATAAAGGTTTAGTGCTGATGCAACGTCTATTTGAGCACGTTCAATATGTTCTTTAATGCTCACCGCTATTCCATATCATTATCAAAGTTTGTAAGTACTGATTTATCGCCATTACCCATTAAAATAGATACCTTTTGTTCTGCTTGCTTGAGTTTACCAGATGAAGCGTTAGCTAGAGCAATACCGCGTTCAAACTGCTTCAATGACTGCTCAAGCGATAAATCACCTTGTTCCATATCACTAACAATTATTGATAATTCTTCTAGTGCTTGTTCGAAACTTAAGTTTTCAGGTTTTTTAGTCGCCATCTTATTTCAGCTTACTTGATAAATTTAGGAGCCAATTTTAGGGGGAATGCTAAACTAGGTCAAAGAATGATATGTTTTTTTCTTCTATTACGGCTAAATGTTACTTTATGTGGATTAATAAAGCCTTAATTACGGTCATACTGATATCATTTAAATGATTAATCGTTATATTAACATTGTAACTTTGTTTAAAAATAATCCTGGAATTGTTTTTTATGTTTATTTTCATATATGACTCAAGCAATTTAGCATGTTGCCGATAAGCAGTTAATAATAAAAGTTTTACAATAAGGCCTTAGTGCATGAAACCTCTGGAGGTAATGTGGATTTAGCAACCATAATAGGGATCCTTGGCGCAATTGGCTTAATTGTCATGTCCATGTTTATGAGTAGTAGTGGTGAAATGGCCATGTTTTACAATACCCCTTCAGTGGTAATTGTATTTGGTGGCTCTATATTTATAGTTTTATCTAATTACACCATGGGACAATTTTTTGGGATAGGTAAAGTTGCCGCTAAAGCTTTTATGTTTAAAATTGAATCGCCGGAAGAGTTAATTGAAAAAGCGGTTGAACTTGCAGATTCAGCTCGAAAGGGCGGTTTTCTGGCGCTTGAGGAAGCTGAAATACCAAATCAATTTATGCGTAAAGGTGTAGATATGCTAGTTGATGGTCACGATGCTGACGTTGTTAGAGCGACCTTACAAAAAGATATCACTTTAACTTCAACACGACATGAAATGGGCGCAGGCTTATTTAAAGCGATGGCCGATATTGCTCCTGCAATGGGTATGATTGGTACGCTTATTGGTTTAGTTGCTATGTTATCGAATATGGACGATCCAAAATCAATTGGTCCTTCAATGGCTGTTGCACTATTAACTACCTTATACGGTGCCTTTTTAGCAAACGTAGTGGCTATCCCTATTCAAGTTAAATTGGAACTTCGTAAAGACGAAGAGGCGATGAATCAACGTTTGATTTTAGATGCAGTTTTAGGTATCCAAGATGGTCAAAATCCAAAAGTGATTGAAGGTATTTTGAAGAACTACTTAGCTGAATCAAAACGTAAAGTTGATACTGAGGAGTAACCATGTCTGAGCAAGAGTGTAAATGTCCTCCTCCTGGTTTACCTGCTTGGATGGGAACCTTTGCCGACTTAATGTCTTTACTGATGTGCTTTTTTGTACTCTTGCTTGCATTTTCTGAAATGGATGTACTTAAATTTAAACAAATAGCAGGCTCGATGAAGTTTGCTTTCGGTGTACAAAACAAAATAGAAGTAAAAGATATTCCCAAAGGTACCTCGGTTATTGCAATGGAGTTTACGCCAGGTAAACCAGAACCTACACCAATTGAAACTATTCAGCAGCAAACCGTAGAAATGACTCAGCAAATGCTTGAATTTCAAGCCGGTGATGAAAGTTCAGCTGGCGGCAGGCAAGAACAACGAGGTGATAAACGTGGTGGTGAGTCTCGGAGCACTTCGCAGGAAAAATCTTCAGAGCAGGCTATTTCAGCAGCGGATCAAGAACAAACAAACGAGCTTGTTAAAAAAATCGCGCAGCAGCTTGAAAAGCAAATTATTGATGGTGCAATAGAGCTTGAGTCTTTAGGGCAGCAAATAATTATTCGTATTAGAGAAAACGGTTCCTTTCCTTCAGGTAGTGCATTTTTACAACCTAAGTTTAAACCTATAATTCAAGATATCGGTGTTCTTTTAAAAGATGTGCCAGGAGAGATTACAGTTTCAGGGCATACCGATGATTTTCAGGTGTCGAATGAACTGTATGTTAATAATTGGGATTTATCATCTAAACGTGCTGTGGCTGTTGCAAGTGAATTACAAAAAGTACAAGGCTTTGACAAAACTCGGATGATGGTTGTTGGGCGAGCTGAAACAAGACCTCTTGTACCAAATGATACAGATGAAGACCGCCGTCGTAACAGGCGTGTAGAGATTTCTATTTTACAAGGTAAGGCAAAAGAGTCAGCACCTATTGATGTTAGGTAACTTTACTTGGCAAATACGTTTATTTATCATAAAGTAAGCTTTCAATAACAAATGTAACGGAGTCAGCCATGAAGAATATCGATAAATTTAGTTATATGCCAGGTAATGGCGGTGGTAATGACGATAATGATGATAAAGAACCTGATAAAAAATAGGCTGAGTGTAATATTTTGCCTGAATGGTTTGAAAGTATTTCTAGGTTACTCGAGAGTAGCTGGGTTTTTATATTAAGCCCTGCTATTTTTGTGTTTTACCTACGCAAAGATCACCTTGCATTACGCTTTGTGTTGGTTACTGCTGTATTTTTTTTTTATGGAGCGTTGATCAACGACTATTTAAAAGAGTTCGATAGCAGTACTTATATATATCGTTACGTTATTTGGGCATTTAATGATCTTGCTTGGATGGCTTTGATCGCCTATTTAGGAATAAAAGACAAAATTTATTTGTGGCAGTGTGTTATCGGTCAACTAGTTGTTATAAGTGCCCCTATTTTACAGCTATTTAGGTTGGTTGATCGCCATCTATGGGATCTTTCTTATAGTACATATATTTATAAAACCTTATTGCCTTTCATTAATATTGGTACCGTTGTTGTTTGTTACCTACCGCTAGTTTATTTCTTAAGTAACAAGCGCAATATTGCATCAAACGAACAATAAAATTTATAGCTTTAAACTAATGTGCTAGACTACTGTTTATATAAACAGTGGTGAGCAAGCTATGAAACTCTACATTGCAGAAAAACCTTCACTTGGACGCGCTATTGCTGATGCGTTACCAAAACCACATAAAAAACACGATGGCTATATAGAAGTTGCTAACGGTGATTGTGTCTCGTGGTGTATTGGGCATTTGCTAGAACAAGCAGAGCCTGATGATTATGATGAGCGCTTTAAAAAGTGGCAGTTTGATCACTTACCTATAATACCTGAGCAGTGGAAGTTAAAAGCCAAAACCAAAACTCGCAAACAGCTCACTGTTTTAAAAAAATTAATTAAACAAGCTTCGCAACTTATTCATGCTGGCGATCCAGACCGCGAAGGCCAGCTTCTGGTTGACCAAGTAATAGAAGAAGCTAAAATAAGTCAGGCTAAAAAGCAAAGTACGCAACGTTTACTCATTAGTGATTTAAATTTATCTGCGGTAAAAAAATCACTGGGCGTTATGCGTTCTAATCGAGATTTTATTCCGTTAAGTGTATCTGCTTTAGCGCGCTCTCGTGCGGATTGGTTATTTGGTATGAATTTAACGCGTGCATATACATTAGCTGGGCAAAAAGCAGGATTTGGTAATGTGCTTTCGGTAGGGCGGGTTCAAACCCCTATTTTAGGTCTTGTTGTTAATAGAGATAACGAAATAGCGAATTTTGTATCTAAGCCTTTTTACGATGTATTGGCGCATTTGTTTACTCCAGATAATCAACCATTCATAGCTAAGTGGGTTCCAAGCAAAGCATGTGAGCCACATCAAGATGAAGAAGGGCGAATACTTAACAAAGCTCTTGCAGAAAATGTTGCTTCACGCATTACAAAGCAAAGTGCTGAGCTTACTTCACTCGACCAAAAACAAAAAAAGCAAAGTGCTCCATTACCTTATAATTTATCTGCTCTGCAAATAGATGCCGCTAAAGCATTTGGTATGCCAGCTCAAAAAGTATTGGATATTTGCCAAATACTTTACGAACGTCATAAACTAATTACTTACCCACGCTCAGATAATCGTTATTTACCCAAAGATCACCATCAAGAAGCATCTGCTATTTTTAAGGCAATAAGTGCTAATGGTGGGCAAAGCAGTGAATTAGTAAACGGGGCTGATGTAAAAAAGCGTAGTAAATGTTTTAACGATTCAAAAGTGGCTGCCCATCATGCCATTGTGCCTACGGCTAAACAGTTAAAGTCAGCGAGTTTGAGCGGTGACGAAGCAAAGGTATATCAATTAATAAGCCGTCATTACTTAATTCAGTTTTATCCCGACTATATATATAACGAAACTAAAGCTGAGGTAATTATTGCTGGTGGGCTTTTTAAGGCAAATGCAAAGCAAGATGTAAGCTTGGGTTTTAAGGTGTTAATGGGTAAATCTGAATTAAAAGATGAAGCCTTGCTACCTCCTTTAACAAAAGGTATGCCTCTTTTTTGCGATAAAGGCGAAGTAGTCGAAAAGCATACATCACCCCCTGCTTATTTTACCGATGCCACATTATTGGCTGCGATGACGGGCATTAGCCGTTATGTTAAAGATCCACAAATTAAAAAAGTATTAAAAGACACTGATGGTTTAGGTACGGAGGCAACACGTGCGGGAATAATCGAGTTGCTATTTAAGCGGCGTTTTTTAAAACGTGAAGGTAAGTCAATTAGAGCGACCGAAACGGGACTTGCTCTTATTAGCGTATTACCACAAGGTTTAGCGAGTCCTGATTTAACCGCAAAGTGGGAGTCGAGCTTAGGTGATATTGCACAGCAGGCAATGAGTTATCAGCAATTTTTACAGCCTTTACTTGCTGACCTAAATGGGTTTGTTCAATTAGCAGCAAACTGCGATAGCAATGCATTTGCGAAGTTACCAAAAACCTCACCTAAAAAACGTTTTGCTAAACGAGGTGGAAAAGCGACCTTTAAAAAGTCGAGTTATAAAAAAAGCTCTGTTGCTAGTTAGGGCGTGTTGACCATTCATGGTTGAATTTGCAGCAGTATGTTTGGTATTTGGGCAAGGCATAGCCTATGTAGTGTGGTTATTCCCCCATAAATAGGCGATAAAGCAGCATAAATGCCAAACATGCGCTGCCCGAAGGGTTCTGCCTAGGGGCTATTTACTCTTTGTTGCTCGGTTTTTACTTAGCCCACTAAGTTACACACCTCGCGCCGCGATTAAATAGCCCCTAGATTGAACAAATTTCAATCCATAAAGGTCAACATGCCCTAGCAACAGAGCCATTTTATTAAACCATATTGCTTAATGTTGAATTGGTATTACTTAACCTGAACTCAGGTTATTTATTAAATAAGGCAACAGCAGCGTTACTCATTGCTTTTATTCCGGTAGGAATAGCAACTTTATAATCAGGTGCGAATTTACTAGAGTGTAGGGAAGGGAGTACCTCACCTGTTTTTATCGAATCTGCATATTGTGCTTGGTTTACGCCTCCTAGCCAAAAAAGGGTAATAGGGATATTTTCATCGGTGCGTCCGTATAGGCCAAAATCTTCACCCGCCATTACAGCTTGTGTTTCAAGTACATTAGTATCGCCAATTGCGCTGGCAATAGAGTTTCTAACAATGTCTGTTTGTGCAGGGTTATTATAAGTAGATGGAATCGATTCATCTTCATGTACATATACTACAGGGTAGTTTGATTCATCCAATCCAGCGCTTTGTGCTATCCCAGCTGTAATACGTTTGATAGCAGCTATTTGAGCGCTTCTTACATCGGGGTTATAGCTTCTGAGAGTGAGTTGTAATTTTACTTCATCCGAAATCACATTATGTTTTGAACCACCATGAATAGACCCCACTGTAATAACAGAAGGCTCAAGCGGTGAAAGCTCTCGGCTTGTGATTGTTTGTAGAGCAAGTACAGTGCGTGAAGCTATAACCACTGGGTCTATAGTTGTATGCGGATAAGCACCATGACCACCTTTACCTTTAATTGTAATATCGACAGAATCTACACTTGCCATAGTGTATTCATTTTTCATTGATATCTTACCAGCGGGGACGCTAGCGCTTACATGTAAAGCAATTATATGATCAGGTTTTGCATATTTACTAAATAGTCCTTCGCTTAGCATCGCTTTAGCACCCCCACCTACTTCTTCTGCAGGCTGTGCAATCATCATTAATGTACCTTGCCACTGTTTTTTATGAGTAATTAACTGCTCTGCAGTTCCAATAAAAGAACTCATGTGGATATCGTGGCCACAGCCGTGCATTACACCTACTTTTGCACCGTGCTCGTCTGTTACTTTAACTTTTGAGGCATAGGACTTTCCTGTCTGCTCTATTATAGGTAAGCCATCGGTATCAGTACGGATCATTACTGTCGGCCCCTCACCATTTTTATAAATACCAACTACACCAAAGCCACCTACATTACTTGTTACTTTAAAACCCAGCTGAGTTAATCTATCTGCTATCTTTTTACCTGTTTCTTGTTCGTGATAAGAGAGCTCTGGGGATTGGTGTAAATCGAGGTAAAACTTTTCAATAGCTGGCATGGCTTTGCTTAAATTCAGATCGAGTCCATTTGCTTGTACTAATGGGCTTGCTAATAAAAGTATTGCACTTAGGTAAGTTAATTTCATATTTTCCCTTATTGTTGAATATGTATACCGAGTGATTTAGGTATATGACTTGTAATTATTATGTTCACCACCATATAAAAACCTAAATAGACGAATATGGCAATCAATTCAATGAGCAACATAGTTAGTATTAATGCGCAAAACCTTCAACAAGTACTCGGTGAAACATCACAACAAAAATTGGTGTTGCTTAACTTTTTCTCTCCTCAAAGTCCTGACTGCATCGGACAGGCTGCAATTTTAGATAAAGTAGCAGCAGAATATGCAAGCCATATAGTAGTAGCAAACCTAGATTGCGATGCAGAGCAAGCACTCGCTTCTCAACTTGCGCAACAAGTTGGTCTTCAAACACTGCCTACGCTTGTATTATTAAAAGACTCTGCACCAGTAGATTTACTTGCAGGTGTTCAAAGCGAAGTACAAATACGCGAAGCCCTAGCAAAGCATTTACCTGCGCAACAAGACTTACTGTTAGAACAAGCAAAGCAAGCGTTATTAAAGTCAGATTTAAATGCTGCATTTAATTATGCAAAGCAAGCTTATGAAATAGACAGCGGGAATGCACGTATCAAATTAGTGCTAGCAGACATATGTATTCAAATTCACAAAGTAGATGAAGCGCAAGCGCTTATAAATACAATAGATGCACAAGAGCAAGATGCTTACTTTAATAATATAAAAGCAAAATGCGAAGCCGCGCTTGAAGCAAAAGATTCACCAGAGATTAAAGAAAAGCAACAACAAGTAGAAAAGTACCCAAATGACCTAGAATTAAAAGAAGAGCTCAGTATTTTACTCAATGAAGCAGGCAGAAAAGAAGATGCATTGGATATACTATTTACAGTGCTGCAAAAAGATCTGAATTTCAACGAAGCAAAACCAAGCTTTTTAGCCATTATTGCCTCTTTACCTGATGGCGACGCACTCGCAGCTAAGTATCGTCGCAAGTTATATAGTATTTTATACTAGGGTCTGTTGCTCTTTGCGGATTAAAATTTGTTCAAACTAGGGGTTGTTTAATCGCGGCGCGAGATTTGTAACCTAGTGGGCTCGGTAACTGCTCCTGCGTTACCCTACTGGCTTACATCCATGTAAGAATAAGTAAAAACCGAGTAACAAAGAGTAAATAGCCCCTAGGAAGAACCCTTTGGGCAGCGCCTGTTTGGCATTAATGCTACGTTATCGCCTATTTATGGGGAGTAACCACACTACATAGGCTCTGCCTTGCCTGAATACCAAATAGGCTGCTGCAAATTTAACCTTGAAAGATAAACAGACCCTAGATTCTAATAACTATTACTTTTGAGAAGCACCTACATAAGGTGCTTTTTGCATTTTTAAGGTTTTAATTAATAGCTTTAGTATGGTTTAGCTATGTAAAAACAAGAGTTATCAACAGGCTTTTGTGGGTAACTTGTGCTTATCATGTGCGCTTGCTTGGGGCTTAATTTTAATTACTATTTTATGCAAATAACGCTTGCGTAAAATCCGCCGCTCCCTATAATGCGACCCCACTGAGACGGGAAAGGCCAACGCATAGCGAGGCACGAACTACTCAGAGAGTTAAATAAAACTTCGGTTTTAAATCTTCC
>NZ_BADY01000130.1:0-1745 GCF_000241185.1 Pseudoalteromonas sp. BSi20495 | reverse complement strand
GGGATTCGAACCCCTGTTACCGCCGTGAAAGGGCGGTGTCCTAGGCCTCTAGACGATGGGGACACATAAATGTGTCACTAGGACATTTGATAAGTTTAACTCACATCATGAGCTTTAAGGTAATTGCGTTTAATACAAGTAAAGACTCGAGCTTTAATTGTGACGCTATTTTCTCGGTAAAACCGCCTTTAACTAACAAAAGTTAAGTGGCGTCCCCAAGGGGATTCGAACCCCTGTTACCGCCGTGAAAGGGCGGTGTCCTAGGCCTCTAGACGATGGGGACACAGAAAACTGCTACCCTAGGACAAAACACTAATTTTTGGTGGAGCCATGCGGGATCGAACCGCAGACCTCTTCACTGCCAGCGAAGCGCTCTCCCAGCTGAGCTATGGCCCCAACTTAATCAATACTCGTCGTGATGAACACATCGTGTATTGCTTAGTGCGGGGCGCATTCTATGCACCACCCAAAATAAAGTCAACAGTTTTTTACCTAGCTTTATTTAAATGGTTTAATTTTCAACAAACTGGCTATCAAGCGTGCTAAAAAATACGATCTGAATAAAATTATCGCTCTACTGCTTATAATAACATCACTATATTGCAGCTAATACTCAATAACACCCTACTCTTCCTAATTAATGCAACTAAAGCTGCATCTAAGTAAAGGTATACATTTATATGCAAATTGAACTTATCTAAAAACTACCCATTAAGGCCTGACTAATCGCATTAATCTTTTAAAAGTTACAATTGCTTATAATTACCAAAGCTTAAATGTGGATTTGAGAGTACAGCAGCTTTCACTCGCTTAATAACCAGTGTAGCTCGTACTGGAAAAACTTGATTATTGTTTGAAGAACATTTTTTAAAGAGCATTGCAGTTTCGTAATTCTATGTACAAAACTTCAGGGCGTGTTGATCTTTGATGGGTGAATTTGCAGCAGTATGTTAGGTTTTTAGGCAAGGCAGAGCCTATGTAGTTTGGTTATTACCCATGAATAGGCGATAACGCCGCATAAAGTCCAAACATGCGCTGCCCTTTGGGTTCAATCCACAAAGGTCAACACGCACTAGTTATATGTGATCTATTTAGTTTTAACCCGAAGAGCTAGTAGTGAAGAATGGATATTTACGAATTGGCTAGGTTGGCTTATAAAAATAAAGCAAGTACAAAAATAAAAATAGATTTTAGGATGCTGTAAATATCATTTGTTTTGGGAAGTTTAAATTAAATTCATTTTTAAAAGCTAGCTCTACTCTCTAAATAACTTGCCCTAATGCTAATTCATCTTGTTCATAGTCATAAAAACGACTCAAATAAAAAACAATGAGTATCGTAAAACTAAATTTAAGATTAATAGAACTACAATTCCCTGCTCACTTTTAGGTGTTTAATTGAACTGCAACCTTAAATTTGATGATAAAATAGACTTCAATCGTATCCTGTTGTTTATAAAACCTTCGTTCAGTACATTTTTATCATTCAAGTGTTGACACATTTTCAACTCTATCTATAATAGCGCCCCACAACAACGCAGCAATGCAATGTTGTTTAGATGTGGGTGATTAGCTCAGTTGGGAGAGCATCGCCCTTACAAGGCGAGGGTCACTGGTTCAAGTCCAGTATCACCCACCACTTTTTAATTAAAGTGTTCACATCTAAATTCTATATGAGTCGTTAGCTCAGTTAGAAAAAGAGCATCACCGTTACCTACAAGCCACGGCGAAGTTCACTGGTTAAAA
>NZ_BADY01000131.1:0-6641 GCF_000241185.1 Pseudoalteromonas sp. BSi20495 | reverse complement strand
CTTAGTCACTGATTCAAGCATAAAAGCAGGTGAATTTATTGGTGATGGATCTGGCCTTATAAACTTACCTCAGATTGATCTCCCTTCGCAAATTGACTTAACCCAAGCGGGAACGGTGACGGATTCAAGCATAAAAGCAGGTGAATTTATTGGTGATGGATCTGGCCTTATAAACTTACCTCAGATTGATCTCCCTTCGCAAGTTGACTTAACCCAAGCGGGAACGGTGACGGATTCGCGCATTGAAGCAGGTGAATTTATTGGTGATGGGGCTAGGTTATCTAATATTCAAATTACTAGTTTACCCATTGCAACGTTTGCAGATATTCAAATGGGTGATACAAGCAAGCTGACTACCGCACAACACGGTGGCTGGTTAAATCAAAAAGTAGAAGCGCTTACATGCCCCAATTTGTTGCCGCTGCTGATTGCATGTGTTGAGACAACACAAAACATCGATATTGATAACGTTCCTAGTGAAATTGATGGTTATATGCTTGTTGATGGTGATTTGGTGTTATTGAACGCCCAAACGAATAAGAGTGAAAACCGCATATGGCAAGTAAATGAACTATCAAGCTCATTTTCTTTACAGTCTGTGGTCAGCTATGAACCTGTTGACATGGTTCATGGCGATGCGGTGATCATAACTCAAGGTGACATTTATAAAGATCAAGCATTTATGCTTAGGGCTATTTACGATAATGATGCTGATTTTGAGTATCAATGGAAAATGACAGCCAGTTTAGTGACTGTTGGTGATGGGCTTATACAGAGTAAAAACCGCTTCAGTGTAAATTTCGCTTCAGCTAATGATCTCGCTAATGGCAGAGTTGATAAGGTTATTGATAGTGCTCTATTAAAGCAAAACTTAACTTCGCTTGGGCAACAGCTTCAAAACCAAATGCTTAATATTAACCCTCAAGTACACACTAATGACTTTACTATTGACGCAAATTCCATTCATTTTTTAGATCTTACAGATGACACTACATTGACAGCTATAATTGATGAAAAAGTCACCTATTTTAGGGTACAAGACTTTAGTGGAACTTGGGGGACAAACAGCCAAGTTATTCTTAAATTTGCAGATAACTCCAGCCTTACAATATTGCTCAACAGCTCACATGCTTATTATGATTTATACAAAGTAAATGACATTTTTTATTCCTATGACTCAACTGGCAAATTCTTTCTCTAAGGCAACCAGTTATTAATTTAGTCATCAATTCAAACACCCCCTCCCTCTAAAAGGAAAACCCTATGAATAATTTTGTAAACGTGATCCAAAAACTTGAAGAACTGAGTGCTCGTGATAGTAATAAAGCTAGAAGCCTAAACTTATTAAATAGTGTTATTTATCAGGTTCGTGCTGATATGAACCAATATTTAGGTATGCAAACAACTGACTTACACAGGGTAGAAGATATTGCAGATGTGCTTGGCTATGCAGGTCGTGTAGTCGCCGCTAGTGATGACTTACCAATGACCCCGATTGAGCCTGCCATGTTTGGCGCAACAGAGTTTTACACGGGGGATTACTTTTTGGTTAAAAATGGTCCTGATCGCGGTATTTATCCAATCACCATTTTTGATGATGGAGCTGGTTTTAAAACGTACGACCTAGACCCTGCTTTAAAACGATATTTAGGCGATGTTGCCGTTGTTGTACTTAAATTAGTTGAAAATGATTTAGTACAAAAACACAGTATATTCAACCTCTCCAACGATATATGGCAAGAGCGTGTAATTGCGTAATCACGTAATTATACGGTACAACTAAGCCATGTTTACGACCTTTCGAGAAAAGCTAAAACGCTACTTCATTACAGGTGCAAAACCAACCCAGGCGCAGTTTGCCGAGTTTTTAGATGCAGCGCTTATTCAAAGCGATGATGGCATTACTAAGCAGTCGTCTGAATTGGGGCAAGTACTGACTTTTTCACTGCCAGAACACCATCAAGCCAATACGGTTTTTCAACAACGTGTGTGTATTCAAGGGGATTTAATTGTAGAGGGGCAGCTACTCGGTGCCCCTTCATCAAGCGCCACAACACCAACCAGCCGAGTTTATGAAACGCCAAACTACAGTGCGGCTAACGCAAATACCCAACAAGTTAGCGTGCCAATTGGCTGTATTTTACTCTACAGCGGCGCACAAATCCCCGACGGCTTTTTAGCCTGCGACGGCCTAAACGGCACGCCTAATTTGGCACCGTTGGTGGACAACCCCATTCAACCGATTCGTTACATTATTAAAATGCATTAATGCTGCTTTTTATTCATTGACATCTTATATACGGCAGCTTCATTTAACCTATTATTATACCTTGGAATTTTTATGTACCAGTCACTTAATCAAAAGCAGCAAGAACACGACACGCTCCCCGTACAACGCCAAGCAATAAGCCGAGAAACGCGTTTAAAAGACAACGTAGGCAGCATGATGGGCGTCGATTTAAGCCACGTTGCTGTGCATACCAACTCATCCAAGCCCGCGCAACTTAATGCCCACGCCTATGCCCAAGGCAGAGAAGTACACATCAGCCCGGGGCAAGACCGCCATTTAGGGCATGAGCTTGCTCACATTGGCCAGCAAATGCAAGGTCGCGTACAAGCCACTACCCAGTTTGCAGGGCAAGCGGTGAATGATGATCCAAAATTAGAACATGAAGCCGATGTGATAGGGGCAAGAGCAGAGAGTATGTGACTAAGTTAGAGCGTCATGTCGAATTGACAAGCTTTGTTTTAAGTTAAGTGTTATGAAGCAAGTGACTTGACCCCTTACCTTTTAGTGTTATGAAGCAAGTGACTTGACCCCTTACCTTTTAAGTTAAGTGTTATGAAGCAAGTGACTTGACCCCTTACCTTTTAACAGCCCATGCGGGTATTAAAGAGCCACCGCTAATGGGAAGTAGATGAAGTTTAAAAAAGTGGACTTTTAACAGCCAAAATAGGTGTTAAAAGTCCAGAAATGATAATGAGATAGTCAGAATAAACGCCACATCCACCACTGTGTGGTGTATCTGGGATTGTTATAGGCAATAAAAAAAGCCTATAACAATGAGTAAAGCCAAATTTAAAAGGTTTGAGATATGTATGCACAATTAGAGAAATCAAAAGAGAATAAAAACAGAGCGATCGCTAATTCCGTTGCTCAGAAGAAAAGTAATGGGAAGCAAGGTTTTGGGTTTGTGGATAATCGGCCTCAGACTATTGTACAAAGAAAGCTGCAAAAAATGGCTATCAATAGCCAAGGAGCACTGCAAGTACAAAATCATAAAAACCGAAATTCCTCCCAAACGCTCCAGCTGGTCACGGATGTAGACATGACGAAGAATGGTTATACTGTCCACAATCAAGGTACCAACGCGAACTACACAATTTACAGAAAGCAAACTGGTGGTACCGTGGACTATGTAGGTACAGGCTATGCGTTCGGGAATAGCGGAACAAGCGCTTCCGGAGCTTACAATTTTACGGGTGTTACTAACTACCAAAATTATTACGGCGATGTAGATGCTACTAACTTTAATAAGACGAATAGAGGTTATAGCAGTAGCATGGCTAATAATATTGTGGACTATAACAAAGGTCATATTCTTCCTCAACAACTGGGAGGAAGAGGGGTAGGGGAAAACTTATTCGAGCAAAATGCCGGACAGAATAACAGTTGGTCCTGGAAAAGCTCGGAAAACAATGCTACAGGTTATCTCACTAATCTTGGCATGAATCTAGGTTACTACAGACTGAATGTATGGTAGCAATATTTTAGCACAGGTGCTAATTGCCAAGCTCCCTCTGATAACCGACATGTTCACAAGGGCGACGGGCATAAGGTACGCAACAAAGAATAAAAATATGTCAACTCAGGTCGTCACGTACTAGATAAAGTAAAACCAGAAACAAATTACATCTGAGTCTTGAAAGTATGAAGCCCATAACAAAACCTAAAATCCATTGAAAACGTCTTTTAGCTCGATTGTTATAGGCAATGAAAGAAAGCCTGCACATAGAATAAAGATAAAATTTTAAAAAGGTTTGAGATATGTATGCACAAGTAGAGAAGCCAAAAGAAAATAAAAGTAGGGCGCTTGCTAATGCGGTAGGGCAGAAGAAAAGTAATGTGAAGCAAGGTTTTGGGTTTGTGGATAATCGATCTGAAAGTACCATGAAAATAAAAATGAATAATCAAATCAACGCTATACCTTCTAAACCTATTCAGAAAAATCATACAATAGTTCAGATGAGATTAGATGAGGAAGATGGGGAAGAGTTAGATAATTACTTGGTAGGAAAACTACCTAAGCCTGATGATGTCATGAGAGATTATGAGTTGGATTTGCAAAATGAGCTCAGAGATATTCTATATGAAGAGCATGATGATTATGAATCAGCTAAAGAGGATGTTTGGAGGGTGTATGAGCAATTAGAATGGGAGTACAGTATTAAATATGATTTTAATGAGGCAGAGCCAGGAAAAAAGATTTCAGCAGTAAACTTTAACTATAATGAACTAAAAGTATTGATAAAAAGTTATGTAGATGGAACAGTCTATATGTGGGCCTTTGACAAATATAGAGAAATTTATAAAAGTGCTATAGCGAAATTTACTATTGAAAAGTTGAAAGGTTATAAAAAACTAAAAGAGTATGTTTCCCCCTTTCTTAACATAAAGAAAGAAACATTAGAATCAGCCCCGGAAATAGCTAGAGAAATCTTTGAACTGTTTAGCTGGTTAATTCCTTTGCACGAAAATGATGTTAAAGGAATCAATGATATAAACGGATTGCAAGCAAGATTGAAGCAATTGATACTTGAAAAAATAAATTATCTAAAAGAAAGTGAAGGATTAGAAGTGTTACCTAAGGGGGCGATTATAAAAAATCAGCAACCTATTACCATTGGGGAGTATCAGCTTGGTGTTAACTCTGAAATTATTACAGCGAAGCCAGGTGCTTTGTATTCTGGTGAGGTTTCCGAAGGTAGGCTTTTGGAGACAGAGCTTAATCAAAAGGTAAATGGATATAAATTCATTGCTGGACACTTAGTTGCAAGTACACTTGGTGGGAAGTTTAAGTCTGAAAATTTAACGCCAATGAGTAATCTGTTTAACACTTCTAATATGAGTGCACCTGAAAATGATGGCAGAGGTCGTTTAAACGAAGGAAAAGTGATCTATTATAATGCAGCAGTTGAATATGGTAATAAAACTAAAACCGATGGGACAGAAGTTTTGCCATCATCTATTTCTATAGAGGTTAGTACAATGGTGACTAATGGCGATGCCAGTGCTGATGAAATCCGAAATTATACTAAAAAAATTGACATAAAGACTTACACGCCAAAAATATTTCCGCCACCCAAATAATTATACTGAAGATCGAACATCACAAGAACTACAGGTTAAAAACTGGGGAGTTAAAAATCCCATAACAAAACCTAAAAGCCATTGAAAACGCTTTTTAGCTCAATTGTTATAGGCAATAAAGAAAGCCTATAACAAGCTATAAAATCCAATTTTAAAAAGGTTTGAAATATGTATGCACAAGTAGAGAAGCCGAAAGAGAATACCTCGTCCGACCACTGGCGGAAAAGTAGAGCAGTTCCTAATTCTGTTGCTCAGAAGAAAAGTAATGTGAAACAAGGTTTTGGGTTTGTGGATAATCGACCTGAAGCTATTGCACAAAGAAGAAAACAAGGAGTTGCGAATAGCTATTCTGTGCAACAACTGCAGCCTATTCAGAAAAAACACCTTCCTCAAGAAGCTTGGTGCGAGGTACAGAAAAAGCAAAAAAATATAAAACTGACAAAACAGCTTAAAGCAGAGGTGCAGGTGGATGATAAAACTGGTGAAGATGTAGGTAGTAATCGTAAAGGGACAAGAAACACCTTAGAGCGAGAATTGATACAGCGTAGAAAAATATCCACGTCTGTTGACTTCGGTAGGGTAAAAAAGGAAGGCTATGATGGAGAATGGGAAACTAAAAAGAAAGGTGGGGAGGAGCCGACATCGTCTTTTAGAGAAAATTATACTGTGCCCCTATTTCCGATTTTTGAGGCAGAATCAACAAGATTTACAGAGACACCGTATCAGATCATGGGAGGGCATATTATAAAGAAGGAGTATGGAGGAAAGGGTGGTTTGGCGAACGTCTATCCTTGGACACGCGCGACTGAAGAAGACTGGACGAGCTCGGTTGAGGATAAAGTAAAGGCTGTTCTGGAGAGTGAAGAGTTGTATACTGAATTTGGCAACGCAGAAAAGGTAACCCTATATTATTCGGTTGACATTCAGGAGTACAAAGAATTACCTAAGCGAATACAGAGTACATACACTGTAGCAGAATGGCCTACGCTTTATGAGAATTCTATGATTCAGAGAGGTATAAACACATCAGGTTTGTTGCCTAAAAACATATCCGTATTTGTCAGTGCAGAGGTCGAATACAAAGATAATATAGATGGCACACAAAAAAGATTTAGACGGGATGTGCTAAGTACTACAATAAGTTGCCCACAACTGAGAGATGAGATTATGAGCGCTAAGGATTACGAGGCTTCGCGGCTGGATAAAAACAAATATCATAAAGGCAACTTGGATGAAGAGTGGACAAAGAAAGCCAAGAAGAAATAAAAGG